>NZ_JBEOZN010000045.1:0-70106 GCF_040298085.1 Streptosporangium sp. NPDC001681
GGCCTGGATGAGGCCGAGCGGCGGCGGCTGCGGCGCCGCGACCGGGACGCCGTTGATCACAATGGATTCGACCAGGGTGGATTCCAACCGGCAGGGCAGCGGGTCGTCCGGGGCGCGGGTGAGCGGCTGGTTCACCCCGCCCCCCGCGATGACCATGGCGGGGTCGGTGGTGCTGTAGTAGGACTCCCGGGCGGCGCGGCGCAACTCCAGGGTCTTGTGCAGGCTGCGGTCGGCGGCGTAGCGGGCGATCTGCGGCTCCAGCTCTTCCGGCGTCGTGGCGTGCGGGAGCTTCTTTTCTTCGAGGATCCGCCGCATCGCCGTCGCCGCCGTTACGGCCCGGTGCGCCAGGGTGCCGGGCGTGGCCTCCTGAAGCTGCCGCTCGGCCGCCTCGGTGAAGCCGGCCGGCCGGTTGGGCAGGTCCTTCATCCACCACAGGATGCGCAGCCGTTCCTGCAGGTGGTCCAACTCCAGCGCGTGCGCCTCGAACTCGGCCTGGTCGGCGTTCAGCTCATCCAGCCAGACGGGCTGGGTGGGGGCGGCGCGCGCCGGCTCCGGGCCGTCGGTGCCGCGGGGGACGACCAGCCAGGTGTAGCCGCCGGCGCGGGAGGAGAACCAGGCGTGCTTGGTGACCTCGTCGGCGTCGACGTCCCCGTCGCCCTCATCCAGCCGGTCGATGGTTCCGCTGTACAGGGCGCTCAGCAGCTCGCCGGTACGGGCCGAACGCGTCTGGTGGGCGGCCAGTGCCTCCAGCGCGTCCGCCGTGCTGTGCCCGAACGCGACCTTCATGCTGTCGTGGCCGGGCCGGGCGGAGACGGGCGCGTCGAGGGCGTAGTACTCCCATGGGATGCCCAGCGCGGTTCCGGCGTACACCGAGCGCTGCGGGGCGGGGATGGGCGGGTCGTCGGTGACGTCGGGGAGGCCGGGCAGGTGCCAGCCGAGGCCCGCCAGCACGCCCGCCAGGCCGGGCGTGTCCGGCGGGATCAGGCCGGGGATGTCGGCGGCCTTGGTCAGGATGTCGCTGTCGTCGGCGGAATACCAGCCGACGACCAGATAGCCGAGCGTGGTGGTGGCGGGCTGGTTGTGCCCGTACCCGATGAGGTCGCTCAGGTCGTCGTGGAAGGAGAACACGTCCTGCTGGTAGGGCTGGAAGGCGGCGAAGCCGAGCACGCCCGGGCCCACCGCGGTCAGGAACGGCTCGGTCGGCTCCGGCTCGATCCACGGCCCCTCGCGCAGGTCGTGCACGCGGCCCAGGAAGTCGACCCGCAGCTCGCCGCTCTCGGGGTCCGGCGAGGGGAACTGCACCGTGCCCCAGTGCTCGCCGCCGTGGGCCAGCTCCAGGTAGTCGCTGTGCACCAGCCAGGCCGCGGCCCGCCGCTGCCCCTCGCCGGGGAACCCGCCGGGCACGGTGTGGTGCCGCACCACCAGCCACCGGTTCGGCACCAGAGGGAACGTCGTCTCCTCGGTGTCGGGATCGTAGTGACCGGACGTCAGCGCCTCCGGCAGCTGCCACTGCACGTACACGCCGTCGCCGAAGTCGTCGGTGTGGCCGGGTGGCGGCTCGGCGGCCTGCTTGTCCTCGCCGAGCATCGCATCGAAGTTGAGCGCCCAGCGCTGGAAGGACTCCTGCTGGCGCACCGGGTCGTTGACGATCAGCGCGTGGACCTGGACGGCAACGATCAGGTCGGTGTCGGGCATCACGAGCTCCGCTCGGGCAGGGGACGCAGTTCCTGGATGATCGGTGTGTTCACCAGCTGGAGGGCGAACTCGCCCGGGCTGAGGTCGTCGCGGCCGAGGGCCGCCGCCAGGCCCGGCACGAACCCGTCGGTGCCGCGCAGCCGCAGCACGTCCCGGGTCTGCCCCTCGGGGCGGGGCCGCAGGTACCGGGTGAACACGGTGTCGTCATTGTCGCCGTCGCCGCGTTCGGGGAAGGTTTCTTCGAGCGGTTTGCCGAGCGGGGGTCGGCCGGTGCCGCCGAGGCTGCGCAGGCTGATCACGTCGCCGTGGTCGAGGCCGAAGTGGATACCTTGGCCAGGTTCGCGGATCTCGATCCGGTCCGGGACGGCGTCGAACAGATAGAGCAGCACGTCGTCGGCGAGCCGTTCGCGGCGCAGCTCGGCGAGCTGCGCGCCGTCGGCGAACATGAAGATGGGGAAGTCGGGCCAGGCCCGGACCAGTGTGGAGTAGATCAGCAGCCCGGCGGCGGGCAGGGCCGCGCTGCGCCGCCGCCCCACGGCGCTGCGGATCTGCGCATCGAGCGCGCGGTCTTGAAAGGTGTGCAGGCCGACGTCGGCCGCGCCCGCCAGCACCGCCTGCACCCACGCCAGGTCGATCCGAAAAAGCCGCAGCGATTCGGGCGGCAGCATCCGCCCATCGGGCACCAGGTAGGCGAACGGGACCCCGGCGAAACGGCTAAGCCCCTCCAGCCACTCCGGCATCGAGCCGACGTGCTCCTCCGCTGTCTCGCGCAGCGCCGAGACGCTCCGCTCATCGGCGAGCAGCGCGTCTGTCGTCAGCCGCGCGGACCGGCGGCGCGGCCGCCGCGGCAGCGGCTCAGCGGCCTGCGGGGCGGCCAGCGCCGCAGCGAGCGCTTGGCCGCCTGCCGTCTCGGCCAGCTCCCGCAGCGCCCGCAGGCTCCGCCCGGTCTCCAGGGAACGCCCGGCGCGGGCCGGGTCAGCGGTGATCTTGCGCAGCACCGCGGCCCGGTTGGCGATCTCGCGGCGGGCCCGCGCCAGCTGCGCCGCGTAGTCGGGGTCGGCGAGGGCGAGGGTGCGGCCGAGCGTCCACGCGGCGGCGTAGCTGACGTCGAACAGGCCGTGCTCTTGTTCGTAGATCAGGGCGTGGTCGGCCGTCGTGTGCCCGGGCGCGAGGCCGGGATCCGGCACCTGCGGCGCGGTGACCGGGGTGAACGGTCCCCGGTACCAGGCGTAGGTCGCCTCGCCTGACAGCGTCCGAAACGGCACCGGCGCATACCCCAGGCGCAGCCGTTCCCGCGCGTAGGTCTCGGCCTCATCCGGCGGGCTCTCCGGTGCGGGGATGTTCACGCGCAGCGCTAGGTTGTCGGGGTCGGTGCGGCTGGGGGCGACCAGGTTCGTGATCAGGCCGGGGATGTCGAGGGCAGTGTCGGGGGCGTGGTGGAACGACCACGACCACAGGGCGCACAGCCGTACGGCGTCGTGGCCGGTGGGCGGGTTCGGCGCGGCGTGTGGCTCATAGCCCTCCAGCGACACCAGGTGGACGGCGTAGCGGCCGGGCACGCGGGCGAACCGATTGGCGGTGATCACCGCATAACGGCCCTCGACGAGGTCCTCGCCGCCCTGGCGCAGGGTCGGGACGTTCACGTCGCGCACGTGCGCCAGGTAGTACAACTCGTCCTGGTAGGGGACGACCGCGCGAAACACCCCGGCCGGCACGTCGATCGTCTCGCACTTGCTGCTCAGCACCTCCGGGGTGAGGGACGGGCCGCTCAGATTCGGGCCGATCACCCCGGCCTCGGCGGGGTCGACCAGGTCGGCGACGGTGCGGCGGGTGGTCTGGCCCATCGCGCTCTCGTCGCCGGGCAGCTCACCCTCGGCGAACACCAGCAGCGCCAGCCAGGGCGCGTGCTCGCGTGCCCGGGTGCCGGTCAGCTCCCGCTCCCACGGCAGGACAGCGCGACTCAGCGTGATGTGCGGCAGCACGGTGTCGTAGCGGCCGGCGCTGCCCGCCGGAGGATAGAGGGCGTGCACGGACGCGCTTTTCAGCACGAACCGGACCGGGCGGATCTCGAACCGCTGCGCAGACTCCGGCAACTCCTGTTCGCCGGTGTCGATGCGCTCGCCGTTTTCCTTATACAGCTCCTGCCGGGCGCGCACGGTGTAGATCCCGGCCGTGGCATGCGGAGTGAAGTGGTCGTTGAAGGTGACGTGCAGTTCGGGGGAGTTGTCCTCAGGCATGGATTTCACCTCACGGGGACTGGGGCGTCGGTGACGAGCGGAGAGCTGGTCATGCTGCGGCCGACCAGTTCGGCGTAGTGGCCGAGCAGGCCGTCGGTGTCCTTACCTGGGCCAGCCCCGAGCCGACCCAGCGCGTCGTGGACGGCGGTGCGCCGCTGCGCGGTCGCCGGCGCCGCGAGCGTCCGGGCGATCACCTCGATGCTGGCCTCGTCCGGGCGCGGGGCCGGGCCGGCGACCGCACCGTCCCGTAGCGGCATGTCACCGTCCTGCAGCGGCTCGTATTTGAACACGCGGGAGCTGATGGGGCCGACGCCCGCGCCCAGCTCGGGCGGCGGGACCGTGAAGCGCACGCCGCTGAGGCGGTCCGGCTCCAGGCCCGGCTCGGTCGCGGCGTCGCCCGGCTTGTCGAGTACCCGGCCCCACATCGACCGGGGCACATCGCGGCGGACCTCCTCCAGGAGCCAGTCGTTGGCGCTGGGGTCGAATTCGGTCTCGGCACCGTTTTCGAACCGGGTGAGGGTCACGATGTGCTTGGAGGTGACGTTCGTCAGCCGCATCGGGCGGATGGTCACCGTCGGCCCGGTGGCGTAGACGTCGCCGTTGATCGAGATCTCCGAGGTCGGCAGGAGCGCCTCGGTCTCGAAGACGAACCCGTCGGTGGAGACCAGCAGCGGCGCTTCGCGGGCGGCCCGCGCCTCGTACTCGCCCTTGTCCACATCCGGCAGCAGACCCTTGACGGGGGTGGTGCGCAGCGGCGACGGCAGCTGCACCTGGAACTCGCTCCATGGCACCGGCGGCGCCCCGGCCCGGCCTGCGCCGAAGTCGAAGCTGAACCCGATGAACCAGACCTTCACCGAGACCCGGCCGCCGGTCGGCGGCGTCCAGAACTGCAAGGTGATGCCGACCTCGATGGACACCCGCACCTTGACGAACCAGACCTTGATGGTGGCGGCGACGCCGATCGAGATGCCCAGCGCCAGATCGAGGTAGAAGGGCCGCCACTGGATCAGCGCGTCCACGTGCGCGGTGAACCAGGCGCTCAGTATGCCTTTTTCGTACCGGGCGGCGAGCGCGGCGCCGAACATGATCGCGCCCGGGGTGAGCGCGGTGTACCCGGACGCCTGCACCACGACCCGGCTGCACGGCAGCCAGCGAAATCCCAGCCGCGCCGGGTTCGGATAGTAGGCCGGTTTGACCGCGTTGAACTGCGGGTGGTAGCCGCCGATGGTGATCACGAAGTCGCCGCCGCGGCCGCCGCCGGTCCACACGCAAAACGCCAGGCCGCCGGTCAGCTCGGCCGACTGGGTGAAGACGAACGAGCCGGGGCCGACGGCGGCCTCCAGGCTGAGCTTGTGCTCCTCGGACAAAAACGCCAGCCGCAGGTCGATGTTGAGCCGGGCGTGCACCTTTTTGGAGGCGTCGGCGTTCTTCGGCAGCGTGATCGAGGTGCGGCCCAGCAGCATCACGTTCAGCCGGTTGCCGAACTCGATCACCGCCAGCGCGCGGGTCTCGATGAACCGGAACGAGGTGAACGTCAGCCCGGCCGCGATCCAATACGAGCCCGCCTCCGGCCGCACCCAGCCGGTCCTGCTGGTCAGGTCGTTGAGCACCTCCAGCGGTTCGGGCGGCGGGGGCGGCGGCTCGCCGGGGACCTTCGGGGCCTCCTCCAGCCGGGCCAGCAGCGGGAAGCCGGGAAGCTGGGCCACCTCCGGCGGGCGCATCCTGCTGTTGACGCCGAACCCGGCCGCCAGCCCGGTCACGGTGAACGGCGGCGGCCCGAACAGCGACGCGCCCGAGGTCAGCAGCGCCTCTGCGTACAGGAAGATCATCTGATGGCCGTCGGCGGTGCGTGACCAGGCTCCGGCCCCCATGACCGACAGCGCCGGCGTCTCCACCCGCACCAGCCCGGCCAGCCCGTAGGAGATCGCATCATCACCGAGGCCGGTGTAGCGCAGCGCCGCGTTGATCGTCAGCGGCGGCGCGTCCCGGCGAATGCTGAGCCCGGCCCCGATCAGCTCGGGTCTGGGCACGAACCCCTTCGCCGTCAGCGGGATCATGAAGCCCAGCCCGTCGAGCTGCAACACCTGCCCGCCGACCTTCAGCTCGGCCACCAGCAGCACCCGCAGGTAGTCCTTGGCCTTATCCCGGCCGCGCTTGACCCCAAAGATCGTCAGCGGCCCGAAGGACTTCGGCAGCCCGGGGAAGGAGATCTCCTCCTCCTTCGCCTCGTCATCGTCGTCCTTGTCCTTGTCCAGCCAGATCGACAGGGCGGGCATCTCGCCGCCCCCCAGCTGCCAGGTGATCGCGGCGGCGAAGTACTTCGGCCACACATCGGCGCTCATCGCGTTCGGCACCGGGAAGCGCGCCGCCACCCCGTAGCCGGCGAGCAGGCCGTTGAGCTGATTGACCTCGCCCACGTTCAGCGTCCGGTCCAGGCAGAGAATCTTGAGGCTGGGGAAGACGATCGCGCCCTTGGGCACCACCTCCCCCACCAGGGCCAGGCTCGAGCCGTCGAAGCGCAGCTGCACATCCAGCAGCAGCCCGATGACGCCCGAGCCGCCGACCCGTTTCGTCTGGATGAACACCGCGTCCACCGGGCTGCCTTGGGCCGGATCGTCATACCCCGGGGACCGCGCGGTGACCAGCCGCTCCCCGGCAGGCAGGTTCTGGTATCGGTGGACGTTTTCCAGGATCGGCACCAGCGCGGCCGGCAACTCGATCGGCTCCCCGAAGAACTCATTGATCAGCTCGACGAGCGACATGCGCTCAGGCAGGGACATCAGGCTCTCCTTTTTCGCTTTTTCCCGCCGATCGAGGGCCGCATGCCGCCTTAGGCAGCGCAGCGAACGAGGGGAAGGGCACATGCGGCGACCGTCGGCGGCCAGGTCCGCGGCCCATGGCGGCTCCTGCCACCCGGCGATCGCCAAGGGCGGCGCCGGGCCGCCCGGGTCAGAACGGGGCGAAGATCGCCCAGAACACACGGTCTCCGGGCAGAGAAATGGAAGCGACCTTCTGGCGCGCCTCGACATCGATCACGGCAAGCGAGTAACCGGAATCCTCGGACACCTCGGCGACGTAGGCGAACGCGCCGCCGTGACTGAGAGAGAGGCCATTGCCGGTGCCGCGCCCGCCGGTCGCCTCGATCGGAATGCGGTCTTGCAGCTGATGTGTGGCCGGGTCGGCGACCAGGACACCCTCACCGTCCGCGTTGGGCAGGCAGAGCAGGGTGCTGCCGTCCGGAGTGAGCGCGAGCTCCCTGGAGGCGGGCAGAACGCCCTGAAGGAGGATCTCTCCGGTGCGCGTGCTGAATGCCAGTGTGCGCCCGCCGGCGGCGGTGTGGGCGACCAAGCCGTCCGGGGAGAGCGCCAGGTCGTTAGGCGCGGTCTGTCCGGACAGTGGGAAGAGCTGGCGGACCAGCTTCTGCTCCAGATCGACCTCGGCCACCATCGGGCCGCGGCCCATCACCCCCCCGCTGATGTAGACGAACCGCCCATCCCGGTGCGGCGCGATCCGGTACGGCCCTCCGAGGACAACCGGTGCCCGGCTGGAGTTCTCCGTCGTCGTGGCCCCGGCGAAAACCGTTGCCTTGAGCTCGATCCGGCTTACCTCGTTGAACGTGCCGACCTGCACCGTCTCCAGATAGTTGGAGTAGGAGGAGTCGCCGTTCTGTTGCCAGGAGGTGAAGTGGTAGTGCGCCCCGTCGGGGCTGTAGGCGTTGGCCGGGTCATAGCTGACATACCGGGGGAAGGTCGCCACGATCTGATGGTTCGCCGCGCCCACGCAGACGTAGCCGGAGGGCATGGTTGCCACGTAGAGGAACCGGCCGTCCGGGGTGGGGCTGATGCTCCGGGTGACGTTGAGGGGCATGTCGAGCGTCCCGGTCACGGTGCGCGTCGCAAGGTCCACCACAGCCGCTGATATGGGGTCGCCAGATTCCCCTATTCTCTGCACCACGTACACGCGGCCGGGGCTGAAGGTGCGCCGCAGCCCCGGCCAGCTGCCCTCGTCGACCGGGGCCGCGGCCGTCTCGACGGTCCGAGTGCTCAACGCGACCCGCACGAACTCAGAACCCTTGAAGAAGAAGGCCTTACCCGTCACGGGGTTGACGGCGGCGGCGCTGATCCCGTTGACGAAGGCGGGGGCCTTGGCGCTCAGCCCCTGCCAGGTGTCGGCCAGCGATGTGGTCTCCACCGGCATCTCCGAGCGCAGGTCGTAGCGCACGCACTGGCCGCCCTTGAAGAAGTAGGCCTCCCCGGCGGTGGCCGCCGGCAGCGCCGCGTCGATCCCGGCGCGGAATGCGGCCGGCAGTCCCGGGTACTGGCCGTCGATCGAACCGACCTGCCCGACCGACCCGTCCACCGGGTGCAGCCGCAGGCACTGGCTCCCGCGAAACACCATCGTCCACGGGTCGTCCGCGGGCGCAGCGAGCGCGGCGTCGAATCCGCCGGTGAAGGCCGCCGGGAGCGCCGGCCACCGTTTCCCCAGTACGGGGGCGTAGGGCTCGAGCATCCGCTCTTCAGCCCACCCGAAGCGGGCCGCCTGCCCGCCCTGGACCACGAACCCGACCTTGGCGCCGGAGTCTGTTACCGAGAAAAACGCGTCCACCAATTCCGCAGGCACAAAAATCCTTTCGCCGGAAAGAATCGAAAGATCGGGAAATTCTTTATTGACTATGAAATACGTCGCGAGCACTGTCAATACTAGGAATGAAGATGGGGAGCTAGATCAGCAAATGTCATTTATGGCCGCAAAATAGCTGCGCGTCTGATATGTGGAATGGCGAGGTATCCGAAAAGCGGCGAATTGACCACCGAAAACCGAGCCTGATGCGAGGCGGCACGCCCTGAGAAGGCCGGACGCCGGGCCGTGGGTTGTAAGGCGTCGCCTCGACTCTGACCGCCAGGCACCGCCGTAGCGAACTGCGCAGATTGAAGACTCCGGCGCCCGCATGGGCGCTGCCTGTGGGACAACGAGCCGCTGAATCCCTCCAGCCGACGGCGCTCGGCGACCACTGGTCCTGTCCTGCGGGCCGCATTTCGCAACGACGAATGGAGGCGTTCGCGCCGGCGGCTGTGGCCCGCGTCATACGCGCGACGTGGGCGAAGCGGTCTTGCTCGCCTGGACGACGGCCGAATGCACGCCGTCGCCGTGGTCGGCGGTGAGAGGGATCGAGATGCCGACGAAGCCCGCCCGGCGCAGCAGGTCGCGGTACTCGTCGGCCGTCAGGCAGTCCGCCGCTCGGAGTCGACGGGGCCGTCGGTGACCACGTCGCTCGCCCCGAACCGCCCGCTGGGCCGCAGCACGCGGAAGGCCCCGGCGGCGACGGCGGCCTTGTCGTCGGACAGGTTGATCACGCAGTTGAAGATGACCACGTCGACCGCGTGGCCGGGCAGCGGGACGGCCTCGATCGGGCCGTGTAGGAACTCCACCTTGGTCGCGCCCGCCTGCTCGGCGTTGCGCCGGGCTGGCTCCACCATGTCGGCGCCGACGGCCAACCATAAGCTCTGCCGTACGGGCCGACAGCAGCACGTCGATGCCGCCACCGGAGCCGAGGTCGAGCACGCTCTCCCCGGCGCGCAACTCGGCGACGGCGAGCAGGGTGCCGCAGCCCAGGCTGACCCACAGCGCGTCGTCGGGAAGCTCTGTGGTGTCACCCGAAGCAGCCTCGCTCGAACTCGCCGGCCTCGCAGGTGAGGACGGCCCTGCCGGTGAGAGCGGCGCGGGCCAGTCCGGAGTAACGTTCGACGACCTCGTCGTGTGCCATCGCAGTTCTGCTTCAGTCGCAGGCGGGCGTGGCCGGTAGGGGGCTGCCCATCACCACGTCGGCGGAAGTGGGGAAGCAACTCACGCAGGCCTCGTTGATCCGGTACAGGCTGGTGGTTCCCTGTCTTTCGACCAGCACGAACCGCGCCTCGGTCAGGATCTTCAGGTGGTGGGAGATCGTCGACTGCCCCACCCCGGAGGCGGCGAAGATCTCTTCGACGGTCATCGGCTGACAGCGGGCCGGCAGGGACACGATCTGGATGCGTGTGGCGTCGGCCAGCGCCTTGGACCAGCTTGCGTACTCCTCCGCCTCCGCCCGGCCCAGCGGTTCAGCAGTCTCCTTCATCAATATTCGATGAATCAGAGCAAGGCAATGCTTTCGACTTTTATCATCCTCGGCCCGCGTTTATCACCATCCCTCGGCCTTCAGCCGACCTGCGACCTTGTCTGTGACCCCGCAGTGAGTTATTCGGGACCATCGACAGTGGCGGCCTGTTTGAGGCGGCTGGCGACGTAGCTGGCGCGGTCTCCGCCGCTGGCGGTGTGCCAGCGATAGGCGGTGTTATCGGAGATTCCCAGCAGATCAGCGAGCAGTTTCCAGTGGACCTGGTCGACCATCGCGAGCAACGCGCCGTTGCGGGCGAGTCTGGCGCTGGTCGCACAGCCGGCCCGCGAGGGTGTCGGCTGCGATCGGCCGGCCAGGCCGACGCCCGGGAAAGAGATAGGACGCCTTGGGGTCGGGGTCGGCGATGCGCCGCTCGTCGAGAAGTCGTGCGAGAAGTTGGGAGAGGCGGGGGCGCAGCCAGAGCGGATCGGCGCCGAGCTGAAGTCCGAGAGCTCCCGATTCCTGAGGGTGGTCGAGAACCTGGTCGAGGGTGATTTTGGCGATGTGGGTGACGTGCTGGCCGTATTGGAGGACCAGGCATCCGGCGATTCGGTCTTGCAGGGCGATAGTCTCGTCGTCTTCGAGCTTGAGGGCGAGCAGGACCCGGTCGGAGTCGGCCATGATCGACCGGTCGTCTGAGTGGTCATGGCGGCGATGGCGACGTCGTCGGGGGCCAACCCGCGGGAGGCCGCCCAGACCAGGAAACGTTTGAGGTCACCGCGACGCCGACCGTGCCTGCCGGCCCAGAGGTCGACGAGGGGTTGCGGGCAGTCGGCCAACGTCACATCATGGGCGCGCAGGTGATCGAGGAACATGTGGGCGCCGGTGAACTGCCGGATCACATAGCGGATGCTGGAATGGTGGCTTCCGTCCTGGTGGCCGCGCTGGTGAAGGAACGGCAACAGATACCAGCGCATGAACTGGCCCAGCACCCGGCGGTCCTCGTCCTGCTGAACCTGGGTCAGTAGTTGCCGTAGCCGTCTGTCGGCTCGGGCTTGCTCCTCATTGCGATCTTCGAGCAGGCCGGAGACCACCAGGAGCATGCGGAGGTGGTCGACGACACCGGTCTGGCGGAGCCCGTCGAGGCCTTCGTGGCTGCAGGCCACCTCGCCGGCGACCAGGCGTCGGATCAGCTTCCCGCCAGTGCCCTTGAGGTAGGCGATCAGGGTATAGGCGCTGTCGTAGTGCCGTTCGAGCTGCTCGGCGAGGGCTCTCAGGGAATGCGGGGCCCCGGCCGCCGGCGGGGCGAACATTCTCCGGAGAAAAGTGAGGTGCTCCAGAGATTCCGGACAGACCACTCACCGAGGAAACCACCCCCCACCCCCGGCGGAGGCGGACCCGTCCCGCCCCCTGACCCCCTTCGGCCACGAACACCTCTCGGCGAGGGACGTCGGCCTGTGCCGGCGTGGCCGGGGGTCACCGAGCCACCCGGACCGGGCAGGGCCGATCCGGGACTCCGGGTCAGAACACAGGGTCAGGATGTGCGGACGGCGAGGCCCCCTACGGCTTGCGGCCCACGCCGCCGTACTGGAAGACGTCGCGGTCGCGGAAGCTGGTCTGCGGTTCGGGCCGCCACTTGGGCAGCGACACCACGCCGGGCTCCAGGAACTCCAGCCCGTCGAGGAACTCCTCCAGCTGCTGCCGGGTGCGGAGGGTGAGCGGGGTGGCGGCGCTGGCGTTCCACTTGGCGGCGGCCTCGTCCATCGACGGGCTGTGCACGCTGTGCGCGATGGCCAGGTAGCTGCCTGAGGGGAGCGCGTCCAGCAGCGTGCGCACCGCGCTGTGGGCCTGGTCCCCGTCGGGGACGAACTCCAGGACGCCCATCAGCATCAGCGCGACCGGCCGGGAGAAGTCCAGCGTCCGCGCGGCCTGTCGCAGGATGGGCTCGGGATCGCGCAGGTCGGCGTCGATGTAGGCGGTCTCCCCATCGGGGGTGCCGCGCAGCAACGCCCTGGCGTGGGCCAGCACGATCGGGTCGTTGTCGACGTAGACGATCCGCGCCTTGGGGTTGACCCGCTGGGCGACCTGGTGGGTGTTGTCCGCGGCCGGAATGCCGGTGCCCACGTCCAGGAACTGGTCGATGCCCGCCTCACCGGCCAGATGGCTCACGACCCGGCCGATGAACTCCCGCTCGGCCCGCGCGTTGACCGGCAGATCCGGCATGACCTTCACGATCTCGTCGCCGACCGCACGGTCGGGACCGTAGTTGTCCTTACCGCCAAGCCAGTAGTCCCACACCCGCGCCGAATGTGGGATCGAGGTGTCGATTCGCGCCAACACCTCGGTGTCGACCTCTGTGATTTCCTCGCTCATCAGAGCCTCCTCACCAGCACACCCCGTAACAACACGATCGAAGCCCACCTTAGATGATCTCCGATCGGCCCGGCGAAAAAAACGCCGTACATCAGGGCAATTCAGCCTAGGAACCCCCAAAACATGACGTCTTACCGCACCGGTGAGCCGTAACGGCAGGGGCTCCCCCGGTACGGATAGCCGCCCATACCACGGCGTTATGGGATTTTGTGAGGTATTCGTCTGCCTCGCTCGGTGTCAGCTTTGGGGTAGCCCCGACTCTTAGGGCTCCTTGTATCCCTCTTCCCCCCCAGGGACACCGAGAGGAGTCACCCCCCGTGAATCCGAAGACCAAACTGGGCGCCGTGGCCGTGCTGGCCGTCACCGCCCTGGTCACCCCCACCGCGGTGAGCGCCGCCTCAGCACCGGCGGACATCGCCGCCCGCACCGTCTCCGCCGACCCTCCGCCGTACTCACCGCCGGACGCGGAGGCGCGCAACCGCGCCGTGACCACGGCCAACGCCACCATCGCGATGAGGTCGGAAGCCCTCCTCAAGGGGCAGAACGAGAAGTTCACCCTGACCGCCAACGTCTCCGGCGCCCAGGGCCTGCAGTACCTGACCTACGCGCGCACCTACCGAGGGCTGCCGGTGTACGGCGGTGACGTGATCGTGTCCACCGACCGGGCCGGCGAGCTGGTCGGGTCGGTGAGCTCGGGCCAGCAGTCCAGGATCACGGTCGACGTCACGAGCAAGGTGGACGCCGCCGCGGCGACCGCCACCGCCCGCGCGCAGGTGTCCACCGTGGAGAGCGTGAGCACCCCCCGGTTGCTCGTGCACGCCGCCACCACCACGCCCAAGCTGGCCTGGGAGGTGGTCGTCACCGGCACCAACGGCGAGACCCCGAGCGTCCTGCACGTCTTCGTGGACGCCGTCGACGGGTCGATCTTCGACTCCTACGACGACGTCCGCGCCGGGACCGGCAACAGCTACTACAACGGCAACCCGGTGACCATCCAGACCTCGGGTTCCGGCAGTTCGTACTCGATGACCGACACCACCCGTCCCGGCCTGCGCTGTGGCGGGCAGGGCGGCACCGCCTACACCGGGACCGACGACTCCTGGGGCAACGGCTCGGGCACCAACCTGGAGACCGCCTGCGTCGACGCCCTGTACGCGGCACAGACGGAATGGAACATGCTCCGCAACTGGCTGGGCCGCAACGGGTTCAACGGCTCCGGCGGCGCGTTCCCGGCCCGGGTCGGCCTGAGCGCCGTCAACGCCTACTGGACCGGCACCTATACCAACTTCGGACGCAACCAGGCCAACAACCGGCAGGCCACCCCGATGGACGTGGTCGGCCACGAGTACGGCCACGCCGTCTTCCAGTACTCCGGGGGGCCCGGGGGCAGCAGCACCGAGACCGGCGGCCTGAACGAGTCGACCGGCGACATCTTCGGCGCGCTGACCGAGCACTACGCCAACCAGCCCGCCAGCCTCGACCCGCCGGACTACCTGGTGGGCGAGGAGGTCGACCTGGTCGGCTCGGGCGAGATCCGCAACATGTACAACCCGTCGGCCGAGGGACACCCGAACTGCTACAGCTCCCCCTTCAACTTCGAGGTGCACGCGGGAGCGGGCCCGCAGAACCACTGGTTCTACCTGCTCGCCGAGGGCACCAACCCGGTGGGCAAGCCGGCCAGCTCCGTCTGCTCGGGTCCGGCCACGCTGACCGGCATCGGCATCCAGAAGGCCGGCCAGATCTTCCAGGCCGGGCTGAACAGCAAGACCGCGCCGTGGACGCACCCCAAGGCACGGAAGGCCACCGTGGCCGCCGCCAAGGCGCTCTTCCCGAGTAGCTGCGTCGAGGTCAACGCGGTCAAGGCCGCCTGGACCGCGGTGAACGTCCCGGTGCAGAGCGGCGAGGCGACGTGCCCGTAGCACCGGGCGACTCCCCGCTCCGCAGATGAGCCACGGTTCGGGCCCCGGCGACTCGCCGGGGCCCGAACGGTGATTTGAACATCCGAAAGGGGTACGTATCGGCTGCTGAAAGCCGAAGGCGGAGAACGGGGGCGGCATGCTGGTCCTCAGCCGGTCACCCGTACCGCCCGAAGATCTGGAACGCGGCGGGAGGAGAAGACCGGCGGACCGGGAGGCCGGGCCCCCGCACCGCGCGACCGGATGAGCGACGAGACGACGGCTCTGAGAGACCAGGAGGGAGCCGACCCACGCCGCTGGAAGGCGCTGACCGTCTGCCTCGTCGCCGGCTTCATGACCCTGCTGGACGTCAGCATCGTCAACGTGGCGCTGCCGGCCATCCGCAACGGGCTGAACGCCCCGCAGAGCGACCTGCAGTGGGTGGTGTCGGGGTACGCGCTCACCTTCGGGCTGGCGCTGATCCCCGCGGGGCGGTTCGGCGACATGCACGGCCGGCGCAACGTGTTCGTCCTCGGTGTCGTCCTGTTCACCCTGTCCAGCGCGGCGGCCGGGATGGCCGGGGACCCGAGGTTGCTGGTCATCGCGAGACTCATCCAGGGGATGGCCGGCGGGGTGTTGAATCCGCAGGTCAGCGGATTGATCCAGCAACTCTTCCGGGGAGCGGAACGGGGCCGGGCGTTCGGGATGCTGGGCACCGTCATCGGCTTCTCGACCGCGATCGGCCCGCTGCTCGGCGGGGCGCTCATCCAGCTCGGCGGCGGCCCCGACGCCTGGCGCCTCGTCTTCTACGTCAACGTGCCGATCGGCATCCTGGCCGTGGTCCTGGCGTACCGCTACATCCGGCCTCCGGCGCACGAAAGGCGCCCCCGGGAGAGCATGGATCCGGTGGGCGTGCTGCTGCTCGCCCTCGGCGTCGTGCTGGTGCTCCTGCCGTTCGTCGAGGGGCAGCAGTGGCAGGGCGCGGAGAGGTGGCCGACGCTGTTCACCGGGCTCGTCGTGCTCGCCGCCTTCGTGGCCTGGGAGCGCCGGTACGGGCGGCGGCGCCAGCCGGTCGTCGACCTGTTCCTGTTCCGCAGACGCTCGTACGCGCTCGGCGCCCTGCTCGGCACGCTCTACTTCGCCGGCTTCAGCGCGATCTTCTTCATTCTCACCCTCTACCTGCAGAACGGCCTGGGCTACTCGGCACTGGAGGCAGGGCTGGCGACCACCCCCTTCGCGGCGGGGTCGGCCGTGGCCGCCGCGCTGGGCGGCCGGACCGTCACCCGGCTGGGCCGGCCGCTGGTGGTGGCGGGGCTGCTGCTGGTCGCGGCCGCGCTGGGCGTCACGGCGCTCGCCGTGCGGCTGGTCCCCGGCGAGCACGTGGCCTGGGCCATCGCGCTGCCGCTGCTCCTCGCCGGCCTGGGCAGCGGCCTGGTGATCTCCCCCAACCAGACGCTGACCCTGTCGGAGGTGCCGGTCGCGATGGCCGGCACCGCCGGCGGGGTGCTCCAGACGGGACAGCGGCTCGGCACGGCCGTCGGCATCGCGGCGATCGGCTCGGTGTTCTTCGCCGAGGTCGCCTCCTCCCGCGGCGACTACGCGACGGCGTTCCGGCACTCGCTGCTGGTCGCCATCGCCTTCGTACTGGTCTCGCTGGTCGTGGCCGTCGTCGACGTGGTCACCGCCCGGCGTGCCGGGCTCCGCTGAGAGCGAGGGCGGTCACTCCGTGAGCACGCAGCGGGTGCCGGAGTAGATCGTCGACATACACCGGTTGCAGTGGATGCACCGGGATTCGACGGCCCGGTTCTTCATGATCCGGTTGGGCAGGTCCGGCTCCATGAGCAGGGCCCGGCCCATGGCGGCGAACTGGAAGCCCTCGCGCAGGGCCAGTTCCATGGTCGCCAGGTTGGTGACGCCGCCGAGGAGCACCAGCGGCATCCTCAGGGCGGCGCGGAAGGCGCGGGCGTCGTCGAGCAGGTAGCCGTCCCGGTAGGGGTAGGAGCGCAGGAACCGGCCGCCCAGCAGCCGCACCCCCAGCCGCTGCGGCTGCCGCAGGGCCGCGGCGAAGTCACGGATCGGGGCGTCGCCCTTGAACAGGTACATCGGGTTGAGCAGCGAGCTGCCCACCGTCAGCTCGATGGCGTCGAGGCCGCCGTCCGCCTCCAGCCAGGTCGCGACCTGGAGGCTCTCGTCGGGCGTCAGGCCGCCGCTGACCCCGTCGTCCATGTTGAGCTTGGCCAGGATCGCGATCCGGCCGCCGACGGCCTCCCTTACCGCCAGGGCGACCTCGCGCGCCAGCCGGGCCCGGTTGGCCAGGCTGCCGCCGTAGCCGTCGGTCCTGTTGTTGAGCCGGGGGCTGAGGAAGGAGCTGACCAGGTAGTTGTGCCCCAGGTGGATCTCGACGGCGTCAAAGCCCGACTCCTCCGCCAGGAGCGCCGCGTCGGCGTGCGCGCGGACGATGCGCTCGATGTCCGCGACGGTCGTCGCCTGGGTCATGCTCATGCCCAGCCAGTTGAACCGCCGGGACGGGCCCAGCGCGGGGAGCCTGTTGGAGGCGGGGTTGGCCACCGGGCCGGCGTGGCCGATCTGCGCGGAGATGGCGGCGCCCTCGGCGTGTACCGCCTCGGCGAGGCGGCGCAGGCCGGGCACGGCCTCCGGGCGCATCCAGATCTGCCGCCACTGCGTGCGGCCTTCCGGTGCCACCGTGCAGTAGGCCACCGTGGTCATGCCGACGCCTCCGGCGGCCACCCGCCGGTGAAAGTCGATCAGCTCGTCGGAGACCAGCGCCTCGGGGGTCATGCCCTCGAAGGTGGCCGCCTTGATCAGGCGGTTGCGCAGGGTGATCGGCCCGAGCTTCGCGGGCGCGAAGACATCGGCGGCGGTTTCTGCCATGGGCCAGTGTTACCAAACAAGCGCTTGGATGCCAAGGGGCCGGGCCACCGTCCCGTCGCCGTACGGCTCGCCCGCCGTCAGGCCGGCGCGTACGTGAGGCAGTCGATGTCCTTCTGCGCGTAACCGACGACGATGCCGGAGGCCTGGCATTCGTACTGGACGTTGTGCTGGCAGTCGGACATCTTGCAGGCGCCGACGCGGCCGGTGGCGGCGGGGTCGCCACCCTTCAAGTCGACCTTGAAGAAGGTCTCGCACTCCGCGTGATGACTGTTGCCGACCGTGATGGCCAGCGCGTGGCAGACGTGGTCCGCGTTGTAGGCGCACGCATCGACCTGACACTCGTTGACTGTGGGCATTTTCATGGCTGACGTCTCCTAGGACTCGGGCCGGCCCCGGACGCGACCAGCCGTCGTCGGGGCCGGTCCCCCGACGCTCTGTTCGGTATCACCGCGCGGCGGTGCCGGCGCGTCCGGCCGGCACTCGGGCCGTCAGGTCCTCATCACGCTCTCTCGCGCTCACGAGTCGGACATGACACGGCCCCCGTTCCCGCACGCGGACTACCCGGTTTAGTACCGTGCCCGGATCACCTTCACGCTCATCCGGTCCCCAAGGCTTCTCCAAGAGCGGCTTCCGGCGGACCTACACGATCGGGAAAGGCTGGACGGCGTCGCCCTCGACGGTGACCTAGGCGGCGCCGTAGTCGGTGTGGAGGGCGAAGTCGTACGGCGTGAGCGTGTCGCGCGCGACGTTGCCGCGGACCACCGCGCCGTTGTCGTGGGAGTCGCCCTGCGGGCCCGGCCGATCCCGTCCACGATCGTCACACCGGAACCCGGGAGCCGCTCGTCCCGAGCGGACGCCTACTTGCGCGAGTCGCTCAGCACCGTGAAGGTGATGCCCGCCCGCACCAGGCGGCCGATCAGCGCGTCGCCCATCGCCACGGCGGTGGTCAGCTGACCGGAGACCTCCGGGAGGTCGTCCGTCGCCAGGCAGAGCGCCGACTCGCCGAGCATCTTGGCGGTCTCGCCGTAGCCGGGGTCGCCGCCCGCGACCTCGGTGACGACGCGCGCCCCGCCGCCCAGGCCGAGGAAGGTGACCTTGAACCAGCTCCTGGCCCGCTGCTCGACGCCGGGCCCCTCACCGGGTGCGAAGCGGCGCAGCAGCAGGGAGCGCGCCGGTGGGATCTGGGCGAGCAGCGCGAGGGCGCCCACCCCGGTGGCGAGGCCGAGCGCGACGGGCAGTCGCCTGACCGCGAAGTGGTGGCGGTAGGTGAAGTCGGGGCCGTAGCGGTCCAGCGCGCGGGCCGAGCGGGCGACGATCTGCGGGTCGAGCGTGGGCAGCGGCAGTGCCCACCCTCCGACGTAGCGGACCGGGCCGGGCATGCCACGCGTCTTCCTGGTCCTGGAGGCCGCGGCGGCCCCGGGCACGATTTCCAGCTCGCGCCGGACGTGCGCGGCCTCGGCCGTCTGCCGGAAGCGGGAGATCGCCATGACGGCGGAGTGCGCGGTGCCGCCGGAGGCGGCGCCGGAGGCCCGGACGAAGCCGCTGACCTCCAGCGGCACTCCCTCGGGCAGCCGCCTGACCGTGAAGTAGGCGCCGAGGTCGTGCGGGACGGAGTCGAAGCCGCAGGCGTGCACGAGCTTGGCCCCGGTCCTCCTGGCCCGCTCGTGATGGCGGATGAACATGCGGTCGACGAACTCGGGCTCGCCGGTGATGTCGGCGTAGTGGGTGCCCGCGTCGGCGCAGGCGGCCACCAGCGGCTCGCCGTAGGAGACGTAGGGGCCCACGGTGGTCGCCACGACCCTGGCCTGCCTGGCGATCTCCACCAGTGAGGCCGGGTCGGTCACGTCGGCGTGCAGCAGCGGCAGTTCGGGCAGGCCGATCCGGTCCCTGACCGCTTCGAGCTTGGCCCGGTTACGCCCGGCCAGTGCCCAGCGGAGGGCGGGAGCGGCGTTGCGCGCGAGGTATTCCGCGGTGAGCGCCCCGGTGAACCCGGTGGCGCCGAACAGCACGATGTCGTACGGGCGGTCGTCAGGCATGCACCGAGATTCCTCCCCGCGGAGATCACGCGCAAGACGGGCTCGCCGGATGTGGCCGTGATCACCCCTGGACGGGCGCGGCGACGCGGGGAAGCACGTTCTCGCCGAACCAGTACGCCTCCTCCAGGTGGGGGTAGCCGGACAGGACGAACTCCTCGATGCCGAGCGAGGCGTACTCCTCGATCCGCTCGGCGACCTGGGAGTGGCTGCCGACCAGCGCGGTGCCGGCACCGCCCCGCACGAGGCCGACCCCGGCCCAGAGGTTCGGATGGATCTCCAGGTCGCGGGCGGTGCCACCGGTGAAGCCCTCGTGCAGCTCCAGCATGCGCCGCTGGCCGACCGACTCGCTACGGCCGAGCAGCTTCCTGGCCGAGACGATGTCGGCCGGGTCGATGGCGGCCAGCAGCCGCTCGGCCTCCGCCCAGGCGTCGCGCTCGCTGTCGCGGGTGATCACGTGCAGCCGGATGCCGAAGCGGAGCTTGCGGCCCTGCTCCTCCGCCAGCTCCCGAATCCACTCGATCTTCTTCGCCACCTGCTCGGGGGGCTCGCCCCAGGTGAGGTAGACGTCCACGTGCCTGGCCGCGACCGGTCCGGCAGCCTTCGAGGAGCCGCCGAAGTAGATCTCCGGGACGGGATCGGGCGTCTCGGCGACCATCGCGCCCTCGACGCGGTAGTGGCCGCCGTCGAAGTCGTAGGGGGTACCGCTCCAGGCACCGCGCACGACCGACAGGAACTCGTCGGTGCGCGCGTAGCGTTCGTCCTTGGACAGGTGGTCGCCGAACCTGGCCTGCTCGGCGCTCTCCCCGCCGGTCACCACGTTGAGCAGGAGCCTGCCGCGCGAGAGCCGCTGGTAGGTGGCGGCCATCTGCGCGGCCAGCGTCGGTGACATGAAGCCTGGCCGGAAGGCGACGAGGAACTTCAGCCGCTCGGTCTCGCGGGTCAGCGCGGCGGTGACCAGCCAGGCGTCCTCGCACCAAGTGCCGGTCGGGGTCAGGACCGCCTCGAAGCCGAGCTGCTCGGCGGAGCGGGCGACCTGCGCCAGGTACTCGATGTCCGGCGGGCGGAACGTGGCCGCCTCGGAGCGGCCGTGTCCCCTGCTGAGGCCGTGGCCGCCCCCGGTGAGGACCCGGCTGTCACCGGCGGTGGGCAGGAACCAGTGGAACTTCATCGGATGCCTCCAGGCGTGGATCCCCCGGGCACGGACCTCGGGGCGGGCGTCACGAGGGGTTGTCCAGGGTGGCGTCGAACCTGGTGTCGACGAAGTCCGCGAACGTGACGGGGGCGGGGATGAGCTTGGCCTCGCTGAACGCGTCGGCGACGAGCTGCTCGCGGTCGACGACATCGCCGGCGAGCTTGAGGTCCCGGTACGAGCTGCGCCTGACCGCCGTACTGATGATCGTCTGGTCCAGCCCGGTGAGCTCGGAGAAGACCTTGGACCACACGATTGTTAATCCTTCATATGGGGGTGCCATTACCACCCTCGGATAATCAGCCAGCGGACATACACATATTAACCGATCGGATGTACATGAAACGATGGCCAAAAAGCGATACCCGGTCCTCGAATTCGAGGACCGGGTATCGCGCACGCCGACGATCACAACCAGGGCATCGACCCCGCCCACACCGCGCCGCCGCCCGCGTCCAGCCGATACCAGCCCGGGCCGTACGCCGCTCGCAGCAACACCGGCTCCGTGCACGGGTCCCCCCGGCCCCAGTAGCAGACCCGGCTTCCGCACGATCGTTCGGTTCAATGGCCAAGTGCGTGTCGCGATCACAGCCGAGCCTGGGCGGGGCAGTGGTTCGACGATAACCGTTCTACGTACGCGGCCCGAAGGAGATGATCGCGGCGTTCCACGCGATCGAGCACCAGGCGCCCGCCGGAGACGAGGTCTTCCTCGACGTGTTCGAGACCATCAGCAGCGTGGTGGTGCCGCTGCCACATGAGATCTTCAACGGCCCGCATGACCGCCGGTTCGCGCCCACGCCGGACGGCGATGGGCTGAGTCTGCTGCCACAAAACGCCTGAACCTCCCGCCTGGGCACCGTTGTGGCGTCGATCGGTGGCCCCGGCCCATGGGGCGGCCTGGTAGCCGACGGCCAGTTCGGCTACCCGCCGATGCAGGACCGACACCGGGATCAGGTTGCCGCCGGGGGTGGTCCATACAGCGAGGTTGGCAGGCATGCCCAGGTTCAGCAGCACCCAGAGGACCCCGGCGGCTCACCCCTCATCGAGCAGCGGGTAGGCCAGCTGGGTGAGAAAGTCAGCGTAGTCGTCGGACAGGACGAGCCTGCCGACGAGCTCACGGGCCGAGGTCCAGTGGCCCAGGGCGTACGCGGCCTCGCCGAGTTCCTCGCGGATCGCGGCCAGACGCTCGTCGAGAGCATGGGTCAGCATCTGCGCGGTGACGGTGACGCCGTCGTCGAGCCGTACCGCGTTGTGGCGCCACTGCCACAGTTGAGAGCGGCAGATCTCGGCGGTCGCGACGTCCTCCATGAGGTTGTGGATGCCGACCGCGCCGCTGCCGCCGAGCCAGGCCGCCAAGTAGCGCAGGAGCACGTCGGCGGCGTTGTCGAGACCTGCGCGGGTGAAGCGGTCACCCGCCGAGCGCACGTCGAGGAGCTGGTCGGCGGTGATCTGCACCTCGCGTCGCAGCCCGAGCTGGTGGGGACGGTCTCCGAGGGTCTCGTCGAAAACCTCATGGCAGACGGGCACCAGGTCGGGGTGGGCCACCCAGGAGCCGTCGAATCCGTCACCGGCCTCTCGCCGTTTGTCGGTGCGCACGTGGTCCAGTGTGATCCGGTTGGCCTCCGGATCCCGTCGCGAGGGGATGAAGGCCGACATGCCGCCGATGGCGTGCGCCCCCCTGCGGTGGCAGGTGGCGACCAGCAGGTCGGTGTAGGCACGCATGAAGCCGGCGGTCATGGTGACGGTGTTGCGATCGGGTAGCACGAAGGCCGGGCCCACGTCACGGAACGTTTTGACGATGGAGAACAGGTAGTCCCAGCGTCCGGCGTTGAGCCCGGCGGCGTGCGGGCCGAGGGCGTGCAGGATCTCGTCCATCTCGAACGCGGCGGTGATCGTCTCGATCAGCACCGTGGCGCGGACCGTCCCGGCGGGCAGCCCGAGGGCCGCCTGGGCGGCGAGGAAGACCTCATTCCACAGTGCGGCCTCGCGGTGGCTTTCGAGCTTGGGCAGATAAAAGTACGGCCCGCTGTCCCGTTCGAGGAGGATCTGGGCGTTACGCAGGAAGTAGAGGCCAAAGTCGACGAGGGCCGCGACCGCCGGTTCACCGTCGATCTCCAGATTCCGCTCGTCGAGGTGCCACCCCCGAGGGCGCATCACGATCGTGGCCAGCGGGCCCTCAGGCAGCCGGTAGCGCTTTCCGTCGATCTCCTCGTCGATGTCCCGGGCGATCGCGGCCGAGAGGTTGATCTGCCCGGCGATCACGTTGCTCCAGCGGGGGGCGAGGGAGTCCTCGAAGTCGGCGAGCCAGACCTTGGCCCCGGAGCGCAGCGCGTTGACGGTCATCTTGCGCTCGGCCGGACCGGTGATCTCCACACGACGGTCGGTCAGGTCGGCGGGGGGAGGCGGTACGCGCCAGTCCCCGGCTCGCACGCCAGCGGTCTCGGGCAGGAAGTCGCACCGCCCTTCGGCAGCGATCTTCTCCCGCCGGACGGCCCTTGCCGTCATCAACTCGTTCCTGACCGGGGCGAACCTGCGGTGCAGTTCGGCGATGAATGCCAGGGCAGGGCCGGTCAGCACTTCCTCGACACCCGCCACCGGTGGACCGGCGACCCGGACGCCGGGCGGGGGGGTGACGGCGGACTTGGTCATGGAATCTCCCTGTGGGCCGGACGGGATCACCCCGCACGAATTTCTGACACATTAGTCTAATATTTAACGCATGAGAAGGGTGTTTCGGGGCGCCGACCGGAAGGGCCCGTTGCACCGGCATGGCAGATGATTTACGGTTACGTAAAATATTCTACGCAAAACTAAGGAGCTCCATGGGCAATCGCACCCTGGTCAGCCTGGGTGGTGGCCCGGCCGGCCTGTTCCTGGCCCGGCTATTGCGTCGGGCAGACCCGTCCTGGCACGTCACGGTCTACGAGCGGGACGCTCCGAGCTCGACCTTCGGCTTCGGCATCGGCCTGGCGGACCGCACCATCGCGGCGCTGGCCGAGATCGACCCCGAAACGCAGCGTCGCATCGTCGAGGCCGGAGTGGTCGGCCACGGCATCTCACTGCGTCACCGCGCCACCGACGTGCGGTGGGGCCCACGAGGCGGGACCGCCATCGCGCGCGCCGCACTGCTGGACGTCCTGCGCGAGCAGGCCCTCGCGGTGGGAGTCACCCTCAAGTACGGCACCCCCGCCGAGCTCGGCGAGATCGGCGCCGACGTGATCGTGGCAGCCGACGGCGCCAACAGTGCCACCCGGACCGCGCTCAGCCACGAGTTCGGGGTGACTGACGGGCTCGGCCGGGCCAAGTACATCTGGTTGGGCGCCGAACTCGAACTGGCGGGGATGACCTTCAGCTTCGTCGCCGACGAGCACGGCGCGTGGGCCGCGCACGCCTACCCCTACGCGCCGGGCATGGTGACCTTCCTCGTCGAAACCGATGAGGACACCTGGCGCCGTGCCGGACTCGACCGGCCCTACGCCCCCCTGGGACCCGACGGCACCGATCTGCGCAGCAAGGAATACCTGGAGCGGCTGTTCGCCGCCGACCTCGAAGGCCGCCCGCTGCTCGGCAACAGGTCACGCTGGGCGAACTTCCGCAACGTCGACTGCGCACGCTGGAGTACCGGCAAAGTCGTCCTCATCGGCGACGCGGCCCACACCGCCCACTTCTCCGTCGGCTCGGGCACCACACTGGCCATGGAGGACGCGGTCGTACTCGCCCGATGCCTGGCCGCCGAATCCGACCCCGCTACGGCTTTCGCGCGTTACGAGGCCGAACGCCGCCCCGCCGTCGAACACCTCCAGACGCGGGCCATGGCCAGCCAGATCTGGTGGGAGACCTTCGGACAGCGCATGGACCGCGCTCCCAGCCAGCTCGCCTTTCAATGGCTGACCCGGACCGGGGCCCTGTCCTACGACCGGTTGCGCGCCACCGATCCCGGCCTCGCCCGCGACGTCGAACGCTGGTTCACCGAAGCGACCTCCGCCGAGGTCGAACTCCCCCTCAGCACGGGCGCCGACCCCCTGTGCACCCCGGTCCGGATCGCCGGCCGCACGCTCCCCACCCGCGTCGTCGTCACCCGGCCTCCGGCCCCCGCGGACTCGGCGGGTCGCCACGAGCGCGACCTCACCTTGTTCGGCGGCCTCGCCCTGGCCGGCGCCGGTCTCGTCGTCGCCGACCTTGCCGCGGTTCCGGCCGACACCCTTGACTGGACCGCCCTGTCTGGACTCGCCGACTTCGTCACCACCCACACCGAGGCGCTCGCCGGACTGCGGCTTCCCACCGACACCACCTTGGCCAAGGCCGCCGCCGAGGCCGGTTTCGGCTATGTCGAGTACACCTGCCCTGACGTGTCCGAGACCTCGGCCCAAACCTCACCGATGGACCTGGCCACCGTGATCCGGGCCACCGCCACCCCGCTGCGCGGTGTCGCCCTCACCGTACGGGCCGAGACCGCCACGGCCGCCGTCGTCGCCTGTGTCCGGGAGCTGAAGGCCGCAGGAGTGAACCTCGTGCGCCTCCTCCACACGGCGGGGCAGCCCGAAACCCCCACCTCAGAACTGGCGCTGACCGCGCTGGCCGAAGAGATCCGGGCCCTGGCCGGAGTGGCCACCCTGGTGGGCGACGGATCCGCCCGCACCGAGCACCTCCGCACCGCCGTGGTGGCAGGCCAGGCCGACCTGGTCGAATGCTGGCCCATCACCTCGGCTGCCACTGACCGCGGACCGGCTTCCCAGCCGGGCTCCCCTCGTAGTGGGTGAACCGGCCGGGCGCCCATAGCAGGGTAGTGGGATCGGGGAATCCCACTACCCCCGGAGGCTGAGGGCGAGCAGTTCCATCACGTGCATGACCTGCACCTCGGAGCCGGAGTCGCGCAGGGCGTGGCGGATCTGCATGGCGCAGCCCGGGTTGGCGGTGGCGAGGACCGCCGCGCCGGTGTCCCGTACGTATTCCGCCTTGCGGTGGCCGAGGCGGGAGGCGGTGCCGGGCTGCAGGAGGTTTTGAACTCCTCCCCGGCCTGGGGGCCGGAGACTCTCCCGTCGCGTCGCGGTCAAGCGGCGCGCGGGGGTTGACGCTTCGCAGACCGGGTAACCCCGAGGTCTCCACGTCCTGACACCGGCGTTCCGACGGCGTTCTTGATATTGATCGCGGCGTTGGTGTCGGCATGCCCGACCCAACCGCACGCAGAGTTGGCGCAGGCGTACCGTGTCCCGTCCCGGGCCGCCGGGTCACGGTGGCCGCACCGGTGACAGGTCTGCGAGGTCCCCCGCGCGGGGACCTTCACCACCTGGCCGCCCCGCTCGGAGGTCTTGTACTCCAGCAGGGTGACCGTCCGGCCCCACGCCTGCCCGGCGATCGAGCGGTTCAGCCCGGCCTTCTGCGCGACGTTCACGCCGGGGCTCTCGACCGTGCCCCTGGCTGAACGGACCATGTTCGTGATCTTCAACTCTTCCACCACGACCACGCCGAAGGTAGCGGCGAGTTCGGTGGTGGTCTGGTGCTGCCAGTCGACGGCTCGGCGCTTGGCTCTCGCGCGCAGCCGGGCGATCTGGTCGTAGGTGCGGGCCAGCCGATGCGAGGCCGGCTCAGCGCGAGGCCGGGTGCGCCGCTGGCGGGCCGACTTCTTCTCCAGCCGGCGCAGGTGTTCCTTCTCGCCGTTGCGAAGCCAGGGTGCGTGCTCACGCATGGTGCCGTCCGACAGGGCCAGGGCGACGGTGATGCCCCGGTCGATCCCTACCGTGTGGCCTGGGTGCACGGTAGGGGTCGGCGCGATGAGGGTTTGGGTGCGGAACACGACCTGCCAGCCGTGGGCATCCTTGACCAGCCGCGCTCCGGTGATCCGCCCGGCAGGGCCGCCCCTGGTGAGGCCGGGCAGGTCCTTGGTCCACCGAAACCGTACCCGCCCGACCTTGGGCAGGTTGATCGCGCCCCAGCGCCGGTTGACCCGCGTGATCTGCAGATCGCGGGCCTGGGGGACGTCCACGGCCAACCGGGTCCGTAACCGGCTCTTGAACGTGGGCCGCTTGGCCGGATGATCGGGGTTGAAGAAGTTCGCCCACGCCTGCCGATACGTTTTCAGCACCGCTTGTGCCGCCTGGGCGGGTAGTTGTCCCATCCAGTCGATCTCGCGGCGGGCTGCCCGGATCGCCGCGTCGCAGTCCTTCAACGTCGCGAACCGGCCTTGGCGGAAGGTGAAGTACTCATGCAGCAGATTCCACAGCGCGCGGGCGGTGTGCGCCTGAGCGTCCAGCACAGCCACCTGCTCCGCGCCCAGATCGAGTCGCGCCACGTGCGCACGAGCCCGCCTCGCCAACTCCACACAGTGATCGTATCCTTCGGTTTACGTCACCGCCGTGGAATCCAACCCCGAGGTACGCACCGGACGCCCTGTTGTGCACCACCTCCACGCACACGTGGTGTTCGTGACGAAGTATCGGCGTGGGGTGTTCATCGACCCGATGCCGGTCCGCTGTGAGGAACTCATGGGCGAGGTCCGCGCCGACTTCGAGGTCGAACCTCGCGAGTTCAACGGCGACCACGACCACGTCCACCCGCTGGTCCACTACCTGCCGAAGGTCGCCCTGTCCAAGCTCGTCAACTCACTGAAGGGCGTCTCGGCGCGGATGCTCCGCAGGGAATACAGCGCTCACGTCCGCCGCCGCCCTGTAGGGCGGGCATTTCCGGTCCGGCTCCTACGTCGCCGCAAGCGTGGGCGGCGCACCGCTCACGGTCCTCAAGCAGTACATCGAACAGCAGAAACGACCCGCGTGGGTCGGCCTGCTCACGGGCACGGGAGGCTAGGGCACTCCCGCGTGGGCCTTCACCCCCGGCGTGAACGCCGGAGCACTGGCCCACAGTTCGTAGATTCCGGCGGATCCGCAACAGACACCGGATTCGGCGATCTCCCGGAGGTCGAGGCCGGGAATGCCGCTCAGCAGGGCACTGGGCTGGGCGGCGTTCCCGGCCGCGGGCACCGGGGACGGGCCCGGCCGGGACGGTCACCCGCGCTCCGCGAGGAGTGCCCCGGCGTCCGGCACCACCGGGGCCAGTCCGAGGGAGGTGAGCAGCGCGTGTGTGGTGGCGGTCGCGGCGCTGAGCACCGGGATGCCGACCTCGTCCTCGACCCGCTGGATCATCTGGAGTGACGGCATCTGCACGCAGGCCGACAGCACCAGCGCGTCACAACCGGAAAGGTCGAGCCTGCGGTAGTGCTTGAGCAGGTCGGCCGGGTCGAGGCAGCCGACGGCGAGGTTGTCGGCGACGCCCAAGCTGAGGGCGTCGCGCACCGTGACGCCGTGGCTTTCGAGGTAGCCGCGTACCAGGTCGGTCAGTTCCGGCAGGTACGGCGTGACCATGGCGACGGTGTGCGCGCCGAGCACGTCGAGGCCGGCGAGCAGGGCGCCGGCGCTGGAGATGACCGGGGCGGCCCCGCCCGCGTCGGCGGCGACCCGGGCCAGGCGCTTCTCCGCGGCGTCGTGGTAGCCGGGGCCCGCAGCCATGATGGCGACCAGGCAGGCGTAAGCGTAGGCGTCGCAGCGGGCGTCGGCGAGTTCGGCGACGCAGCGGTCCGCCTCGGCGTCCATGCGGCGCAGTTCCTCGGCGGTGACATGGCGCATGCGCATCCGGCTGCCGTGCACGGTGAACATGTCGCCGGGGTGGCGGCTCGTTCTCCGGCGCAGGAGCTCGGGGATCTCCGTCTCCATGGTGATGTTGGAGCTGGGCACGATCAGGCCCACCCGGTGGGTGCTCATCGGTTCTCTCCCGGCTTGCGGTACAGGAACCAGAGCCGCGGGCCGCCGTCGGGGAGTTCGGCCTCGGCGACGACGTCGAATCCGGCTCTGCGATAGAAGCGCACGTTGGCCTCGGTGGCGGTCTCGGTGAAGGCGGGGACCCCCTCGGCGTCGCACCGGCTGAGCACCGGTTCGAGGACCCGGCTGCCGAGGCCGCGGTTCTGCCAGTCGGGGTGGGTGCCCATGGAGGCGAGGTACCAGTGCGGCTCGGCCGGCCGCATCGGGTCGACGATCTCGGCCGCGGACATGGCGGCGGGCAGCCGGTCGCCCATCAGTTCCACGATCGTCGATCCGTGGCGTTCCTGGAACGCCTCGTCGGGGCCGACGACACCGGGCGGGAGCCAGGAGGCGACGGCGGCGCAGTCGTCGGTGACCCAGACCCCGTCGAGGCTCGCGGCGAACTCGGCGACGAACAGGGTGTAGAGCCCGCGCAGCCGCTCGTGCCGGTCATCGGCCTGAACGGTCCAGAGGGTGTAGGGGTAGTCGGCGAAGGCCCTGGCCATGGTGAGAGCCATCTGGGTGGTGTCGCCGGGCAGAAAGGGACGCACGTCGGTCATGCCGACCTCCGGAATACGGGTAGGGGCGGGGCGTCGGCGCGGGGCATCCAGGCCACCTCGACGACGTCGCCGATCTCACAGGTGGGGCCGGGCGCGCCGTCTTCGCCGACGATGAGGGTGGTCATCCGAGGGCCCTCGGCGAGCGCGACGACGACGACGGTGTACGGCGGAACCAACTCGGGCCGTACCTTGACGTGGACCTCGGTGCGCGAGTAGATCACGCCGGTGCCGCTCGCGGACGTCCAGGTCAGCCCGTCGTGGTCGCAGGCCAGGCAGAACAGCCTGGGGTAGAACTGATGGGCGCCGCAGCAGTCACATCGCTGCAGCAGCAGGCCGTGGCCGGCTGCCTCCCAGAAGGGGGCGGTGATGGCGTCGCCGTACGCCTCGGTCATGGGGCTCTCCTGTTTGACGGTCGTTGTCATCTGGCCAGGACCACCGTGGACGCGGTGGAGTTGTAGCCACCCACGCCGTGGGCGACGGCGATCTCGGCGCCGGCCACCTGCCGGTCACCGGCCTCGCCGCGCACCTGCCGTACGGCCTCGACGAGCAGCAGCGCGCCGAGGGCGCCTGGGTGGTTGTAGGACAGGCCGCCCCCCGAGGTCATGGCCGGCAGGTCACCGCCGGGGGCGAGGCGGCCACCGGCCACGAAGGCGCCGCCCTCGCCCTTGGCGCAGAAGCCCAGGTCCTCCAGCGCGAGCAGCACGGTGACGGTGAAGGAGTCGTAGGGCTGGAGCACGTCCACGTCGGCCGCGGTGATTCCGGCCATGCCGAATGCCTCGCGTGCGGAGGCCGCTCCGGCCGTGACGGTCATGTCGGGCATGCTGGCCAGATGCCAGTGAGTCTGGCTCTCGCCCGCGCCGAGCACACGTACCGAGGGTTTGCGCGCGTCGCGGGCGCGCGCGGCGGTGGTGACGACGATGGCCGCGCCGCC
Organism: Streptosporangium sp. NPDC001681; assembly: GCF_040298085.1. Taxonomy (NCBI): domain Bacteria; kingdom Bacillati; phylum Actinomycetota; class Actinomycetes; order Streptosporangiales; family Streptosporangiaceae; genus Streptosporangium; species Streptosporangium sp. NPDC001681. Next base: position 29,684 of record NZ_JBEOZN010000045.1, read on the forward strand.
GTCGGTGACCAGGCAGCAGTCGCTGCGCCGGAGCGGGGTGGAGATCATCCGGCTGGCCAGGGCCTGCTCGACGGTGAGCGGGTCGCGGGACCAGGCCTTGGGGTTCAGCCGGGCCCAGGAGCGGGCGGCGACGGCGACCTCGGCGAGTTGTTCGGGGGTCGTGCCGTACTGGTGCATGTGCCGGGTGGCCATCATCGCGTAGTGGCCGATGGGGGCGGGCAGGCCGTACGGCGACTGGAACTGCGCGGCCAGGCTGTCGGTGTCGACCACGCCGCCGCCGATGCTGCGGGCGCGGCGGGTGCGCTGGCGTGAGGCGTAGCCGATGAGCGCGACCTCGCAGCGTCCCTCGGCGACGGCGAGCATGGCGTGATGCACGAACGCCTCGAACGCGGCGCCGCCGATGTCGGTGGAGTCGACGTAACGCGGCGCGGTGATGCCGAGGTACTCGCCGACCTGGACGGTGCCCTCCTCCCCCATGTAGTTGACGAACAGGCCGTCCACGTCGCGCAGGGTCATCCCCGCCTCGGAGAGCGCCTCCCGCGCGGCGGTGGCGAACATCGACAGTTCGGTCTGGCCGTACACCTCGCCGAGCGCGGTCTCGGCGACCCCGGCGATGTGCACGCCGTACCTGTCCCGGACGGAGCGGGTCATGCGGTCCTGCTTTCCTGGTGAGTCTCGTGCGTGAGTGGCCCGGCGGCCGGAAGGCCGTCCTTGACCACGAGAGCGATCCGGTCACGTAGACCGGTCAGGTCGGTGATGTCACCGCGGAGGGCGACCAGGTCGGCGCGTTTGCCCGGCGCGATCGTGCCCAGGTCGCCGTCCAGGCCGAGCAGCGCGGCCGCGGCACCGGTGGCGGCGTGCAGGGCGCGGTGCGGAGTCATTCCCCCGGCCCGCATGAGGTCGAGTTCTTCCAGGTTGCGGCCGTGCGGGTAGCCGATCGCGTCGGTGCCCATGGCGACGGTCACCCCGGCGGCGACGGCCCGGCGGAAGGAGTCGGCGTGCGCTTCGACGATCTCGGCGACCTTGCGCTGGGACTGCTCGCTGAACGCGGCGCCCGAGGCGGCGGCGGACAGGACGCTGTGCGGGGCGAGCAGGGTCGGGACGAGGACGGTACCCCGTTCGCACATCATCTCGATCAGCTCGTCGTCGAGGTAGATCCCGTGCTCGATCGAGCGGACCCCGGCGCGTACGGCGTTGCGGATGCCTCCGCCTCCCTGCGCGTGCGCCATGACCCCGAGATCCGCCGCGGCGGCCTCGGTGACAGCGGCGTGAAGCTCCTCGGCGGAGAACTGGGCTCGGCGCGGGTCGGTGCGGGGTGACATGACACCGCCGGAGGCGGCCACCTTGACCCAGTCGGCCCCGGCCCGCACCAGCTCGCGTACGCGCAGGCGCATCTCGTCGGGGCCGTCCACCACCGGCTGCGGCGCGCCGGGTGTGACGGGCAGCACCGGGACACAGCTTCCCGAGGGCAGCCAGGGGTCGGCGTGGCCGCCCGTCTGGCTGAGCATGGTGACGGCGATCCGCAGTCTGGGGCCGCGCACCACGCCGGTGTCCACCGCGACCTTGGTTCCCAGGTCGGCCCCGCCGGCGTCGCGTACGGTGGTCAGCCCGGTGTCCAGCAGGTCGCCGAGGTTACGCACGGTCTGGTAGTAGCGGAGCGAGTAGGGGTCTCCGAGGTGCTTGAGGGTATCGATGCCGTCGACGGTGACGTGGACGTGGCAGTCGATGAAGCCGGGCAGCAGGACGGCCCCGGCCAGGTCGACGCGGGTGTCGCCGTCGAGGCCGGGGCCGACCTCCACGATGCGGTCGCCGTCGACCACGACGTCGGCGGGCGCGGGAGCCGCCCCGGTGCCGTCGAAGACGGTCGCTCCGGTGTAGAGGGTTCTCATCGGCCTGACTCCGTGCCGCTTCGCGCGGGCTCGGCACCACCGAAGAAGTCGTCCAGGACGGGCGGGGTGCGGAGCGCCTCGGGGAGCCTGCGGTCCAGTTCGGGAAGGGTCCATCGGCCCTCGGTGCGCAGCCTGGCAGCGACCCTGGGCATGTCGACGACGATGATCTCCTCACCCGAGCAGTGGAAGACCTGGCCGTCGGCGGGGCAGCCGGCCTGGGCGAGCCAGGCCACCAGGGGGGAGACGTTGGCCGGGTCGGCGGGGTCGAAGGCTCCGTCGGGAACCTCGTTCGCCCCGGAAAGCCCCGCGCTCTCGGTGATGCGCGTGCGCGCGCCGGGTGAGACCGCGTTGGAGCGCACGCCGTGGCGGCCGGCCTCCAGCGAGACGCAGCGCGACAGGGCGAGCATGGCCATTTTCGCCGCGCCGTAGTTGGCCTGGCCGATGTTGCCGGCGAAGGCGGCGACCGAGGTCGTGTGTATGACGGAGGCCTCCGGCTTCGCGCCTTCCCCGGCCCTCCGCCGCCAATAGGCCAGGGCGTGGGCGGTGGGGGCGGCGTGGCCCTTGAGGTGGACGCGGACGACCGAGTCCCACTCGGCCTCGCTCATCTTGGCCAGTGTCCGGTCCCGGAGGATGCCCGCGTTGTTGACCAGGACGTGCAGGTCTCCGAAGGTCGTGACGGCGAGGCCGACGAGGGCGGCTGCCTGGGCCCAGTCGGCGACATCGTGGCCGCTGACGACGGCCTGGCCGCCCGCGTGGCGGATCTCGTCCACGACCTGCCGGGCGGGGGTGGTGTCCTGGCCCGCGCCGTGGACGTCGCCGCCCAGGTCGTTGACCACGACGGCGGCGCCGAGCCTGGCGAGGAGCAGCGCGTGGGCCCGGCCGAGACCGCGACCGGCACCGGTGACGATCGCGACGCGACCGGCGAGTGCGGACACTGGGGCTCCTTTCGGTTGGTTGATCTTTTCCATGAGGACTGCCGAGGGGCTGCTGAGGGTTTTGTGAAGGTCGCGGGGTTTCGCGCGGGCCGGCCGGGTCAGCCGAGACGGTCGCGCAGCCAGTCGACGACGACGGTTCTGGCCCGGCCCGGCACATCGGGACCGTCCCCCTGAAGCGGGCCGCCGAAGTGGTCGCCCCGCACCCGGACATGGGTCTTGTCGGTGGCACCGAGCGCGTCGTGGATGGCCCGCACCTGGGTGGGGAAGACGCAGTTGTCGCCGGTGTACTCGACCACCAGGCAGGGCAGCGTCATCTCCGGCGCGGTGCGGGCCATCTCTGCGTTGCTGCTCAGCCCGGACCAGGTGGACAGCCACGCCTCGGGGGTGGTCGTGCGGCCGAATCCGACGAGGCCGTAGTTCGTCACGTCGGGGCGGACGCCGAAGACCGAGCCGTAGCGCCGCTCTGAGGGGTCGAGCGACAGGTCGACGGTGCGGGGGTCGGCGTCGGTGCGGTGCACGGTGACGACCGGCATGTGGGTGGCCAGGCGCAGGTCGGCGGCGGCTCCCAACCGCTTGTGCCGGGCTCGGGCGGCCCTGCGCCGCTCGATGAGCGAGCGGGCCCTGTCGTCGATGCGGGCGACCCTGGCCCGCTGGGCGGCGCGATAGCGCTGGAGGAACTCGGCGGTGAAGGACGCGGAGGCCGGAGGTTCGGCGAATCCGTTCGCCGGGTCGAAGGGGTCGAGCGCGGGGTCGGCGGACAGGGCGTCGTCCTCGTCGGTCACCGAGGGGTCGATGCATTCGAGGAGCAGTGCCCCCTGCCCCGGGTGGGGCGCCAGGTAGGCGACCGCGTCGGGGGCCGGGAGGTCGGCGGTGTCCAGACCGCTCGGGCGGCCTGCCGGGGTGACCGCGATGCGGTCGGCCGGGCCGCGCAGGGCCTGCTGCACGTAGAAGGTGTACAGGCTCGCGCCGCCGGAGTTGCCGAGGGCGGCGACCTGCTCGAAGCCACGCCCGCGCAGGAACGTCATTCCGGCCGCGACATCGAGCAGGGCGCTCTCATGGACGAGCCTGAGGTCGCTGCCACCTCCCCTGCCGGTCTGCGCCCAGACCGCGAATCCGGCCTTGAGCAGGTCGGGAATCAGGTAGTGGCGGCTGGCGTCGGCCCGTGGGTGCATGACGGTGACCACGGAGCGGGCGCGGGGCGGGGCGTAGAGCCAGCCTCGGGTCGCCGATCCGTCAGCGGTGACCAGCAGGTGGGAGGAGACGTCGATCCCGGCGGGCAGGTCCCGGGGATACCAGTCGCCGTTGAGCGCCGCAGGCGGGCGGCGGGCGGTCGTGGTGCGCACCCCGCCTCATCTCCCGTCCGGGAGGACCCGGATGCGGTCCTGGTCGAAGCATTCCAGGACGCCCGTGTATCCCCCGGTGAGCGCGCTGAACCAGACCGCGTCGACCAGGTCGGTACCGGCCCGCCGTACGGTGATGGGCCCTTCCGCGGTCAGCCGGATGTAGCCCGCGCGGCGGGTCAGGAGCAGATCGTCGGCGACGGCGGCGTCGGCCAGCGGCGAGAACTCGGGAACGTCGAGCACGTATATCGCGGTCATGTCAGTTGGCCTCCTCGGTGTGGCCGTCGGCGGAGTCGTCCGGAGTGACCTCGTTGTCCAGTTCCTTGGCGACGAGTTCGGCCTTGCGACGCCAGAAGGCTTCGAGGGTCGGCTCGGTGTCGTCTGCGAGGGAGTCGAGGAGTGCCTCCAGGGAGAGTTCGGCGTCCCGCCGGTCGCGCTCGGTGAGGTCCCGCAGGGGCCGGGTGATCTCGAAGACCATGCCGTTGGGGTCGCGGACGTAGATCGACTCGATGGTCTCGTGGACGATCTGGGCGATGACCCGGACGCCGTGCTCCTCGAAGCGCCTGCGCCAGGCGAGCAGTTCCTCCTCGGTGTCCACGTGCAGAGCCAGGTGGTAGTTGGGCGGCTTGGCCTCTGGATCCTCGGGCACGCCGAAGTAGTAGAAGAAGGCGAGCCGGTCGCCGTTGCCGATGTCGAAGAAGAAGTGGACGAAGTCGGGATGGGGCTTGCCGCCCCACCCCTTCGCCGTGATGGCGTGCGGGGTGGGCAGACCCATGACGTCGCGGTAGAAGCGGATGGTCTCGGCGGGCTTGGTCGTCACATATGCGGCGTGGTCCACACCCCGGGTCCGCATTACCTTCGGCACCCCACCACCTCCTGTCGCTATAGTAGATAATTTTACGCTCAAGTCAAATAATTGGACGGCGTGTTCCCGGCGCACCCGTGTGCCCTGTCCTGCCCCTCTGCGGACCGGCCGCCGGACGTTCCCGGCGCGGTCTATGGCAGGCGGCGCGCCCGCCTACCCGGAGGGTGAACCGCTAGCCGAGCGCGGCGGCCCCGCGCATCTCGAACGGGCCCATGGGCCAGCGCAACGCGTCCTTCATGATCGTGTCGACCTGCTCGGGGGTGGCCACCCCCTCTGCGACGATCATGTCGGCCTCCCTGCGGACCGCGGCGTTTATCCGGTTGGCGACGAACCCCCAGGCCAGCGGCTGGTCGTTGACGGTGACCACCCGCCGCCCGCACGACTCGGCGACCTCGACGGTCAGCCGGTGGGCCTCGGGGGTGACCGCGTCGTGCACGACCAGCTCGGCGCACCGCATCGCGGCGCACGGCTGGAACCAGTGCCAGCCGAAGACCTGCCCGGGCCGGTCCGTGGCGTAGGCCAGGGCGGCGACCGACAGCCCGGCCGTGTTGGACAGCAGCACGGCTGCGGGCGGGCTGACCAGGTCCAGCTCGCGGAAGACACGGACCTTCAGGCCCATGTCCTCCGGTACGGCCTCCTGCACGAGATCCACCCCGTCGCAGGCGGCGGCCAGGTCGGTGACGTAGGTCAGCCGGTCCTGGACGGCCTGCGAGTCCTCCTCGGCGAGCTTGCCCCGCGCCACCGAGGCACGCAGCCCGAAGCGGCCGTCGAGGATGCGCTCGCGCGCCGCGGCGAGCCTGTCCTCGGTGAGGTCGTGGACGCGGACGGTGTGGCCGTGGGTGGCGAAGACCTGTGCGATCTGCGCTCCCATCACGCCGCCACCGGTCACGGCGATGGTCTTGGGCTTCATCAAATACCTCCAGCGTGGAAACCTCGTCCTTCGGGACGGGAAGGAAACGCGGCGCGGTGCCGTACGGGTTCGGTAAGGTTTTCGGCGGTGGCGACAACCAAGCCGTCGTATGCGTGAGGTGAGACCCTCGCCGCCGGGCTGGCGGAGAGGTGAAACGCCTGTGGAGCCGGTGTAAGACCTCAAAGGAGGAGTTTTCTCCTGGCGGGCGACTGGCGGTGAAGCAGGAATTCCCACGGGTGACCGCGGGAGTCCCCTCCCTTCAGGGAGGGGAGAATGTCAAGAGTCACTCCTGACGGGAATGTCGGGGACGAGTCCGCGCCTGCGCAACTTCCCCGCCTCGTCGCGGGGGAGCCTGGCGCGGAACTCCACACTGCGTGGCACCTTCTCCGACGACAGCCGCTCACGGCAGAAGGCGGCCAGCTCGGTCTCGGTGAGTTCCATGCCGGCGGTGAGCTCCACCACGGCGTGCACGCGCTGGCCGTACTCCTCGTCGGGCAGGCCCACGACCGAGACGTCGGCGACGGCGGGATGCTCGGAGATCACCGCCTCCACCTCGGCGGGGTAGACGTTGGTCCCAGCATTGTTGATCATGTCCGAGAGGCGATCGGCCAGGTAGAGGTAGCCCTCCTCGTCCAACCGGCCCATGTCGCCGACGCTGGTGTAGCCGTCGAGGGTGCTGGTCGCCGGGGACGAGCCCAGATACTCGTAGGTCGGCCCGGTGACGTGCAGAGGGCGGGTGAAGACCTCGCCGACCGTGCCGGTGGGCACGTCGCGCCGGTCCTCGTCCAGGATGCGGATGTGGGTGTTCTCGCCGCGGCCGACGCTTCCCGGATGGGTCAGCCACTCACTTCCGGTGATGCAGGTGTTGCCCACCGCCTCCGAGGCGCCGAAGCGCTCGACGACCCGCTCCGGTCCGATTCTGTCGATCCAGGCCCGCTTCAGCCAAGGCGGACAGGGCGCGGCCGTGTGGAACAAGGTTTCGATGCTGGACAGGTCTCGCTCGGCGATGCCGGGCAGCCGCATGACGCGCTGCATCATCACCGGGGCCATGAACAGGAACTGCACGCGGTGCCGTTCGATCAGGTCCACCGAGTGGGCCGGGTCGAATCGGTCGGTCAGCACGAGGTGGTGTTCCTCACACAGGCCGAGGTAGGCCCAGCAGAAGGGCGCGTTGTGATAGAGCGCCCCGGCCACGAGCTGGGTCTGGCCGTGGCCGAACCCGTGCGCCGAGCCCACGCCCATCACCTCGCCTGATCGGTGCACCCAGGGGCGGGGGTCGACGATCACCTTCGGGCGGCCCGTCGAGCCGCCGGAGGCCACCGCCTTGCCCGGATGGGGCACGATCGGGGGCAGCGCTCCGGAGTCCAGGTTCCCGGTGGCGTCGAGTTCGGCCGTGCCGAGCAGCGTGACTGCCGGGGGCCGGTCCCACCCGTCGGCCACGACCACGACCGGCTCGACCAACTCGACGAAGCCGGCCTGTTCCCTCGGGGGCAGGGAGTGCTTCAGCGGAAGCACCATCGCTCCCACCTTCCAGGCGCCGATGCAGGCCAGGAAGTGCGCGGGCCCGTTGCGCAGCGCCACGATCACGCGCGTTCCCGGCCCCGCGCCGTGGGCGGCCAGCAGGCGGGCCACCTGATTGGCGCGGCTTTCCAGGTCGGCCCAGGTGAGCACGGTCTCGGGGCCGCCGACCGGGGCGAAGGTGAGTGCCGGACGGTCGGGGGTTCTGGCGGCGATGTGCGTGATCCGGGTGCCGAACCCCACCGGATCAGCCATTGGCCCGTTCCCTCTCCAGCGTCTCGGCGATCCGGGTGCGCAGATCACGCTTGGACACCTTGCCGACCTTGGTCCGGGGCAGGTCGTCGACGATCTCAACCCGTTCCGGCAGCTTGTACTTGGCCAGTCCCAGATCGAACAGGAACTTGGCCAGATCGGCGACGGTGGGCGCCCAGTCCCCTGCCGGGCGGACGAACGCGCACACCTTCTCGCCCAGCAGCCGGTCCGGCATCCCGACCACCGAGACCTCCGCGACGGCCGGGTGCCGGAGCAGGAGCGCCTCCAGCTCGTCCGCGTGGATCTTCTCTCCACCTCGGCTGATGTTGTCGGTGATGCGTCCCTCGTGGGAGTAGTAGGTGACGCCGCCGATCACGTGCGCGCGGGTGAGGTCTCCGGTGCGGTAGAAGCCGTCGCCGGTGAAGGCGTCACGGTTGCGCTCAGGCGCCCGGAAGTAGCCATGGATGGTGTAGGGCCCCCGCGCGGTCAGCTCACCGATCTCGCCGACCGGCGTCTCCTCCTCGGTGCCGGGAACCAGCACCCGTATCTCGTCGAGGGGAGACAGCGGCGCGCCGCAGGTGCCCTTGCGGACGTGCTCGGGAGCGTCGTCGGGGGCGGTGAGGAAGATGCCCTCCCCCGCCCCGAAGAGCGGCACCACCGTGCAGCCGAAGAGTTCCTCCGCCTGGTCTCCCGCGGCCGGGATGGAGGGGGCGAAGAAGACGCGCCTGAGTGAGGAGAAGTCGAAGGTGTCCAGCTCGGGGTGTTCGGCGATGCGGGTCATCAGGCCGAGCCCCATCATCGTGTCCGTCACCCGCTCGGTGGCCACGGCCTCGACGATCGTCTTGACGTCGATGCGCGGGACCAGCACCAGGGTCGCCCCGGTGAGGTGAGCCGACTGGACGGCCACGATGACGCCCGCGTTGTGCATCATCGGGGCCGCGTGCAGCACCACGCTGCCGGGGCCCCAGTCCCAGAACTGGCCCCAGGCCCTGGCGTTGTAGGCGTACTCGCAGTGCAGGCGCGGGATCACCTTCGGATCGCCCGTGGTGCCGCCGGAGAGCTGGAAGACCGCGACCGACTCGGGGTCGATGCGCCAGGTGGCCACCTCGGCCGCCGCCTCGTCGGGGTCCACGCCTTCGATCAGCGTTTCGTAGGCGTGCTGCCCGGTGCCGGCCGGGCCGCCGCACACCACGATGGTGTGCACGTTTCCGTGCTCGGCGGCGAGCGAGGCGGCGAATCCGGGCAGGTCGTAGTCGCGGAACTCGGCCTCGACCAGATGGGCACGCGCCGCGGTATGCCGGATCAGGTAGCCGATCTCCCGCTCCCGGTGCTGGGCCAGCGAGCAGATCGGGATGAGCCCGGCGCGCAGCACCCCGTAGTAGGCGACCACGGTGTGGACCTCGTTCGCGAGCTGGAACACCACCGGGTCACCGGGCTCAAGCCCCAGGCGGCGCAGCGCCACGGCGAACCGGTCGGCGCGGCGGTCCAGCTCGCGATAGGTGATCCGCTCGGCGGCGGTGACCACGGCGAGCGTGTCCGGCTGGCGCGCGGCGACCAGCTTCAGCTCACCGGCGATGGTGTACGGGCGCCACATCCCGGATTCCCGGTAGGCACGGGCCAGATGGGCCGGATAGGGAACGACATCGAGGGCGTCGGGGACGTTGGAGAGCGTCATGGAACCTCCGGGGCGGGGCCGCCCGGTTATACGGGTGCGCGGTCAAGCGAGATCGGCTGGTCGACGGGGACGACCTGGGTGAGCAGGGCGGTATAGCAGCCCGGGCAGTAGAACTGGCGGAACTCGATCGGAACATCGACGTAGTCGGCGGGGTCGGCCCAGGCGGTGGGCCCGGCCTCGCCGGGCGACCCGGCACGGCGAGGCAGCGTGGCGAGGTAGTTCTCCCCCCACCGGCCGAGCGGGTGGTCACAGTGCGCGCAGACGACGACGCTGCCGCCCTCGCCGTCGGGGGCGAGTTTGAGGTTGTCGTCCAGCGGGCGGCGCTCACCGGCGACCGCGAGCACCGGCTCCGCCGCGCTCGCCGGGGCCGTCGCCGACTCCCGGCGCCGGACACGGGCCCGCCGCCTGGCGGCGTCCGTGGCCGTCGGATCGGCGGCGCCGGCCTCGTCCAGCACGACCGCGTAGAGCGTGCGGGCCGCCTCCGGTGACACCTTGCCGTCGACCACATCACGCGCGACCCCGGCCGGCTCGCGTAACAGGGGATCGCCGTAACCACCGCCGGCGCCCCAGCGCAGCACCACCGCGCTGTCGGGGTGTACCAGCACCTCGTCGTGGGCCTGCACCAGGTAGCGCTCGCCACCGAGTTCCTCCGTCGAGGTGGGGATGCGTCCCCCGGCGAGCGCCTGGCGTGCCCCGCTGTCGTGGACGACCAGGTCGAGCTGGGTTCCGCCGGGGTAGCCGCCGGCCAGTCCCGGGCTCATCGACGCGGCCTTGCCGGAACCGGTGAACATCGCCGTCATCGATCCCCGGGTGCCGTGCCCGATGACGCAGACCGAGCCGCTGAGACCTCCACGACGGCGCCCCGCGCCTCCGGTGTCGGCCTCCTCCCGCCGCCACAGGTAGAGCAGCGGCTGGGTCAGCTCGGTCATCTCCACGTCGGGCGCGCGGCCCATCGGGATGACGAACAGACCCGCGGTGTCCACACCGTCGGCGTCGGTCTGCGCCCCGTATCCGGAGGCCATCGTGTCGGCGAGGCCGCCGATGAAGGGGCGCCCCTCGGCGTCCATCCCGGACAGCAGGCATCCGTCGTAGGTGCCCGCGCACACCGACTGCACGCGGGGCCTGGACTCCAGCGTGGTGTCGAGCATCTTGCCCAGGCACTCGGCGACCAGGTTGGCCGTCGCCCAGGCCGGGCCGACCGGGGCCTTGGCCACCGCAGCGGGGAAGGAGGCGTTGTTGATCGTGCCCTCCTCGCTGACGAGGTCGAAGCAGCGCATCAGGCCACCGGCCGCCCAGGGGATGTCCCCTGCCAGGACCGGAAGAAGGGCGAACATGACTCCCGCGCGCATTCCCGCGTAGGGACAGTTGATCATGCCCTGCTGCGGGTCGGTGCCGGTGAAGTCGAACGTCAGATGGTCGCCGATTTTGGTCATCCGCAGTTCGATCTGGTAAATGCCTCGGTCGCCCAGTTTGGCCTGCTCCTGGTATCCGACCGCATGCCAGGAGCCGTCCGGCAGCGCGGCGAGCTTGGCGCGCAACCGGTGCTCCGCGTCGTCCATCATCCGCTTCATCACGGCCTTGACCAGGTCCGGTCCGTAGCGGCCGACCAGGGTGAGCAGGCGTTCGGTGGCCAGGCGGTTGGCGCCGATCTTGGCACGCAGATCGAGGCCGACCATCTCGGGCACCCGGGACCGGCGCAGGTAGGCGTCGACCACGTCGTCCTGGATCTCGCCGCCACGTACGATCTTGATCGGCGGGGTGGGGACGGCCTCGGAGAAGATGTCGGTGGCGGACGGCGAGAACGAGCCGGGCGCGCTGCCCCCCAGGTCGGCGACGTGGCAGATGGCCGTGGACCATCCGAACAACTGCCCGTCGTGGAAGACCGGGGCGAGCACGGCCACGTCGTTCTGGTGCAGGCCGCCGCCCACCCATGGGTCGTTGCACAGGAACATGTCGCCCTCGGCGATGCCGGGGTTGTCTGCCCGATGGAGCAGGGTCCAGTAGATCGCCAGATCCATGGCGGCGACCAGGCCCGTGTTGAACAGGCCGACCTGGACCTCCTGGCCCAGTTCGTCGCCGATGGTGAAGTCGAAGTCGTTGACCTCGGTCACCGAGGTGGAGCCGGACATGCGCTTGAGCGTGTCCCCCATCTCGTCGGTGATCGACCAGATGCGATGCCGTACGACCTCGTAGGTCAGCGGGTCGATCGCGTCGATCGCCGCCTGGTTCACGGTGTGCAGCCGCAGCTTCGGCGAGATGGCGCGGCGCAGTTCTTCGAGCGGGATCGGCCGGCTGGCGAACCGGTCGGAAAATGCGGCAGGCACGTGCGTCCCTCCTAGCTGTGAACTCAGGGCAGGTGGATGGCGAGGTTGCCGAGCCTGTCGATGTGGCCCTCGGCGTCGGCGGGGATGACGACGGTGGTGGTCGCCACTTCGACGACCGCCGGTCCGGCGATGACGTGTCCGGGACCGAGGGCCCGGTAGTCGTAGACGGCGGTGTCCGCCCAGCCGTGCGCGATGTCCAGGAAGACCGGCCTGCTCCCCTTGCGTGCCTCCTCGACCTTGCCGGACGGGGCGGGCGGCGTCGGCAGCCTGGGGTCGACCGGGAGTGTGCCGACACCATGGACGCGGTAGGTGATGACCTGGATGCCAGCCTCGCGGTAGCCGGTGCCCGGGCCGAACTGCCGGGCGTACTGGGCTTCGAAGTCGTCGCCGATGGCGGCCACCGAGGCCTCGTCGAAGGCGCCGTCGGCCACCGGGGTGGTGACCTCGCAGATCTGCGGGCCGTATCTGGCGTCGACCTCCCGGCGCAGGACCACCGATGTGAAGTCCAGTTCCTGATCGGCCAGGGCGGCCCTGACCCGCGCGGTGAGCACGTCGAAGTTGGCCTGCACCCGGGCCGGGTCGAGGGGCAACGACGCCGGATCGCTCAGCTCGGCCGAGACGGTCACAGCGCTGGAGGCCAGGCCGTACGCGGAGAACACCCCGGCTGTCGGGCCGAGCGGCACGACCAGCCGACGCGCGCCCAGTTCGGCGGCGTAGGCGAAGCTGTGCATCGGCCCCGCGCCGCCGAAAGCATAGACCACGAAGTCACGCGGGTCGTGTCCCGTCTCGACCACGACCTTGCGAACCAGGTCGCCGGTCTGACCGTTCTGGACGGCGAAGACCGCCGCCGCGGCGCCCTCGGCGTCCAGCCCGAGAGGCCTGCCGACCTGTTCGAGCAGGGCCTTCTCCGCCAGCTCCCTGGACAGCGGCTGGCGGCCGCCGAGGAAGAAGTCGGGGTTGAGGATGCCGACGACGAGGTCGGCGTCGGTGACCGTCGGGTTGAGGCCGCCCTGCCCGTAGCAGGCCGGCCCCGGCCTGGCTCCGGCACTGTTCGGTCCCACCCTCAGGTTGCCGCCGGCGTCGACGGCGGCGATGGCGCCTCCGCCCGACCCGATCGCGTGCACCCGCAGCGCGGGGGTGTTGACCGGATGCTGGTTCAGGATCGTTCCAGCGGTGGACACCGGCCGGCCGTCGACGATCAGCCCGACCAGGAACGTCGTGCCGCCCACGTCGGTGGAGACCACGTTCGGGTGGCCGAGCTGCTCGGCGAGCCTGGCCGCGCCGACCACTCCGCCGGTGAGCACCGAGCCCACCGTGGTGATCGCCACCTCGGGCGCCTTGCGCGCCGAGACCGTGCCCCCGGAACCCTGCATGACCAGCAGCGGCCCGGTCAGGCCACGGTCGCGCAGGCGTCGCTCCAGCGGGTCGAGGTAGGCCCGGAGCGTGGGTCCCACCTGAGCGTTCATGATCGTCGTCGCGGCGCGGGCGAACTCGCGAATGCGCGGGGTCAGTTCACTGGAGAGCGTGACGTAGAGGCCGGGCGCCTCCTCCCGGGCCAGCTCCCTGATCCGCAGCTCGTGCGCCTGGTTGCGGAACGACCACAGCAGGCTGACCGCGAGCGCGCCCACTCCCCTGGCGACCAGTTCGCGCAGGTGCGCACGGACCTCGTCCTCGTTGAGCGGCACGACGACCTTGCCGTCACGGTCGATCCGCTCGGTGACCTCACATCGCAACGACTTCTCGACCAGCGGGTCCGGTTTGCGGGTGCGCAGGGTGTCCTGGGCATCATGGGGGGAGAGCCCGAGGTAGCGGCCCTCGACGTTCATGATGGTGATCGCGTCACCGTGTCCCCGGGTGGTCAGGAATCCCACGGTCGCCACGTCACCGGTGACCAGCGCGTTGAGCGCCGCCGTTGTGCCGTGCGCCACATGGCTGGTCCGGGCGAGCAGTTCCTCGGTGGTCAGGCCCGCCTGTGAGGCCAGCAGATCAAGGGCGTCCTCAAAGCCGCGCGCGAAGTCGGGCGGCGTCGATGGGGTCTTCGCGGTGTACAGCGCGCCGGACGAATCCGCCGCGACGGCGTCGGTGAAGGTCCCTCCGACGTCCAGGCCGATCACATATGTCACGCCCGCCTGCCTTCCTGGTCGGGTGGCCGTCGTCATAATCTGACAGTAACGAAAACTATTCGAATGAAGCGTCAAAGTCAACGGGAAACGGGGGCGCCGACCGGCAGCCCGGCACCGCCCACCCCACATGACCGTACGGAGACGTGACGCCGCCGCTGGAACGCCGGCGGCGTCACGTGGCAGGAGTCTGCGCAGGTCGCACGCGGGGGCCAGGAACGGGATGGGGACGGAAGAGGTGGCGGAGCCTTCGGGAGCAGGCATCCACAGGATCGGGAGAACCCGGGCGGGGACCCTGGAGGCGGGCGCCCCACGGAGGACGGCCTCCTTCAGGAGGCGGACAGGGGACTGGGGCGGACAGGGGGCGGCAGGGGGGTGCTTCAGGAGGCGGGACGCTCACCGTCGGCGAGCAGGCGCTCCAGATGCGTGAGATCCTCGCGGAGCAGCGCGACCGCGCCCTCGACCCCCCGCGCCGGAACCCTGTCCTCGCCCCGGAGCAGGCCGCGCGAGACCAGCGTATACATCTCCTCGGCGATCTCCTCGGGGGTGTTGGGCCCCTCCGGGTTGTACCACCAGGCGATCCAGTTGATCATCCCGATGACGGAGAAGGCCGCGACCCGCTCGTTGACCGGCCGGAACTCCCCCGACCTGACACCATCGCCGATGATTATGCTGAGCTCGTCGAGGATGCGCCCCTTGCTGGCGTTGTGCTCCTGGAGGATGTTGTCGGGCAGTTCCGCCTCGTTCCGCTCCAGCAGCCGGAACTGCACCGGGCTCTCCGCGACGCGTATCGCGGTGCCGATCACCACCGTCCGCAGTTTCGCCGCCGCGCTGAGATCGGCGCGTTCCCTGAGCTTGCGGAGCTCCTGCGAGCCGACCCCGGTGATGCCCCGGACCAGCTCCCGCAGGAGCGTCTCCTTGCTGTCGAAGTAGTAATAGAGCGCGGGCCGGGTCATGCCCATCGCATCGGCGATGTCGCGCAGACTGGTGCCCGCGAAGCCGCGTTCAGCGAACAGCACGGCCGCTTTCTCCAGCACCGCGTTGCTCATGAGTTCCTTGCGCGAGCTGGTCTTGGCCACCGGGCACCTTCCGTCACCGCCTACGGGTACGTCCAATACTTTACGGCAGTAGCAACATCCGGACGGCAACTGCGGTGATCACCTACCTTCACCGGGCTTGGAGCCTTCAGAGACGCCGGTACGGCGAGCGGAGACACCGACCCGATCGGCGCCGGCGGGCGGTGAGCGGCCCGGTGAACGTCGGTGGTCACCCCGCTAAGTCCGTTCGACGATCATGGCCATTCCCTGACCGCCTCCGACGCACATCGTCACCAGACCGACCGCGCCGTCCGTCTCGCGGAGCCCGTGCAGCACCGTACCGATCATGCGTGCGCCTGTCATGCCCGGCGGGTGACCCATCGCGATCGCCCCACCCCACACGTTCAGCCGGTCGTCACCGATGCCCAAATCCTCGGCACAGGGGATGACCTGGGCGGCGAACGCCTCGTTCAGCTCCACGAGGTCCACATCCCGCATGCTCATCCGCGCCCTGGCGAGGGCACGGCGAGCAGCCTCGACCGGGCCCAGTCCCATGATCTCGGGGCTGAGCGCGGACAGGCCGGTGGAGACGACCCTTCCCAGCGGCACGATCCCGAGGTCGCGGGCCAGCCGGTCGCTCACCACCATCAGGGCCGCCGCCCCGTCGTTGACCGGACAGGCGTTGCCCGCGGTGACCTTCCCCTCGGGATGCAGAAGGGGTTCGAGCGCGGCCAGCCCTTCGAGGGTCACCCCCCGGCGCGGGCCGTCGTCCCGGTCGGCGACCGTGCCGTCCGGCAGCGTGATCGGAGTGATCTCAGAGGTCCAGAACTCGTGATGGAGCGCCGCCCGCGTCTGCGACCGCAGCGCGAACTCGTCCATGGCGGCCCTGCCGACTCCCCGCAGCGCGGCCACGTACTCCGCCGTCTGAATCATCGTCAGGTAGGCGTCCGGCCGCTCCAGACGATCGCGGGGGTCGCCCCAGGCGAAGTCACCCCGGCCGCGGTGCTCCGCCGTACGGCTCGCCGCCGCCGTGTAGCACGTGTTGGGGGCGCCGGAGCTCTCGGCGTATCCGTGCTCGTAGCGGCTGGCCGTCTCCACCCCCGCCACGACGAACGCGTCCCCCTCGCCCGCCCGGATCGCGTGGGCCGCCATCCGGGTGGCCTGGAGACTGGACGCGCAGTGCCGGGTGACCGTGGTTCCCGGCAGGCCGTCGAGACCGAGCAGCACGGCGACCATTCTGGCGAGGTTCCAGCCCTGTTCACCGCCGGGGCTGCCACAGCCGAGCACCAGGTCGTCCAGACGCGCCAGGTCGACCTGAGGCACCTGGGCGAGGACCGCCGACACGACGGCCGCGGTCAGGTCGTCGGCACGCATCTGGCGCAGACACCCCTTGCCCGCCCGGCCGATCGGCGAGCGGGCAGCAGCCACGATGACCGCTTCTGTCATCTTTCCTCCTGGATGAAGTCCCCGGTGAGGTCCTCGGTGAAGACGGTGCCGGGGATGGGGTCGAGCGCGTCGAGCAACGCGCGGGTGTGCGGATGGGCGGGAGTGACCAGGACCTCCGCGCACGGGCCGCGCTCGACGCACTCGCCGAGATACATGACCGCGACCGAGTCGCACAGGTATCGCACGATCGGCAGGTCGTGCGCGATGACCAGATAGGACAGGTCCAACTCGGCCCGTAGGTCGCGCAGCAGGTTGAGGATCAGGGCCTGCACTGAGATGTCCAGCGCCGAGGTGACCTCGTCGAGCACCAGTGTCCTGGGCCTGACCGCCAGTGCGCGGGCGATGGCCACGCGCTGGCGCTGGCCGCCGGAAAGCTCGTGGGGATAACGGTCGAGCAGGCCGGCGGGCAGGCCGACGAGGTCGAGCGCCTGCCGTACGGCGGCCCGGCCGCTGTCACCGGCCTGCCTGGCGGCCTCGGCGATGACGGCCGCCACGGTCATGCGGGGGTTGAGCGACCCGTTGGGGTCCTGGAAGACCATCTGGATCTCAGGGTGGGGCCGAGGGCTGCGGCCGGCCGCCTGGAGCACGGTTCCCTCCCCGCGGATCTCGCCCGCGGAAAGCGGCACCATGCCGGTGACCGCGCGAGCCAGGGTGGACTTGCCGGAACCCGACTCGCCAACCACCCCGACCGCGCCGCCCGCCGGGACGTCGAGCTCCACGCCGGAGACCGCGGTCACGGCCTTCCCTCTCCGGCCGTAGCGCACACTCACGCCTCGCAGTTCGAGCCGGTTCAAAGGAGACTCCCCTCGACCACCCAGCAGGCGGTGCTGCGCCCGCCTGGGACCTCACGCGGCACGGGACGGGACTGCAGACAACGGTCCTCGGCCAGCGCGCATCTGGGTGCGAACGCGCAGCCCGGCGGCTCCTCGCCCGGCCGGGGCGGCTGCCCGTCGATGGCGGGCACCGGACGGCTGAGGTCGGTGGTCATGGTGAGCGAGCTGTCGAGCAGCGCCCGGGTGTAGGGATGCCTCGGGGCCGCCATCACGTCGGCGGTCGGCCCTTCCTCCACGATCCGGCCCGCGTACATGACCGCGATCCGGTGACAGAGCCCGCTGACCACGGACAGGTCGTGGGAGACCAACACGATCGCCGTTCCGTGGGCGGTGTTGACCTCGCGCAGCAGGTCGAGCATCCCTCGGCGGAGTGTGTTGTCCAGCGCGGTGGTCGGCTCGTCGGCGAGCAGCAGACTGGGCGCGCCGACCAGAGCCATCGCGATCGTCGCCCGCTGCCGCTGCCCGCCGGACAGCTCGTGCGGGTACTGTCGCAGCCGCCGTTCGGCTTCGGGGATCCGCACGTTCCGCAGCCCTTCCAGGGCCAGTTCACGAGCCCGCGCACGGTCGGCACCCCGGTGCGCGCGTGACGCCTCGGCGAGCTGGACCCCCAGCTTCAGCGCAGGGTTCAGGCAGGCCGCCGGGTTCTGGAAGACCAGCGCCAGCCTGGTGCCAAGCAGTCTCCTGAGCTCTTCCGGCCGATCGGAGTACAGGTCGTGCCCGTCAAGTGTGAGCGTGTCCGCGTCTGAGTCCACCGGGTACGGCAGGAGCCTGGCGACGGCGAGCATCGTCATCGACTTGCCCGAGCCGGACTCGCCGACCAGCCCGAGGATCTCGCCTCGGCCGACCCGCAGATCCACCTCGGACACGATGGCGGCGCTGTCCGGGCTGCGGTCCACCGTGACGGTCAGGCCACGCACGTCAAGCAGGGCCGGACCGTCCACGGCATCGCCCACCATTCGTTCCGCGCCCTTCGCGCCGGATGCCCTCCGGACCCGGTGACCACGCCCGGCATCGCCGGTCGTCCAGAGCGAGGGGTTGGCCACGCGGGCCAGTGCCTCGCCGAGCAGGCCGAAGGCCAGCCCGGTCAGCGCGATCATGGCCGCCGGGGCCAGCGCGACCAGCGGGGTGACGTAGAGGTCGCGGACCCCCTGCGACAGCATGCCGCCCCAGTCGTAGGCGGGCGGCTGGACCCCGACTCCGAGGAAGCTCAGCGACGACACCACGACCAGGCTCATCCCCGCGACCACCGACAGGCTCACCGCGAGGCTGTCGGCCACGTTGGGCACGACGTGCCGCACGAACACCCTGATCCGGCCGACTCCGAGCCCTCTGGCCGCCGCGACGTAGTCACGGGCGAGCACTGTCATGGCCAGAGTGACCACGATGCGGGCCACCCCGGGGGCGCCGGCCACGCCGACCGCCACCGCGGCGCTCACGGTCGCCGGCGGCAGGACCAGGGTGGCCAGGATCGCCACCAGGATCGAGGGGAAGGCGAGCACGGCGTCGAGCACGCGCAGGCCGGCCGACCGCGCCCGGGGGCCGGCCGCGGCCACCGCGCCGCCGAGGACCATCCCGCCCAGCGTGGCCACCGCGGCCGCGGTCAGGCCGAGCAGCAGAGAGCTGCGGGTCGCGACCAGCGTGCGGGCGAACACGTCACGACCGAGCCGATCGGTGCCGAGCCAGTGTTCGGTGCTCGGCCCGAGCACCGCGTCGGCGGCGTTCACCGTGACGGCGGGACCGTTCCCCAGCGCGGGCGCGACCAGTGCGACGATGGCCAGCGCCGCCAGCACCGTAAGGGCCACCGGCCCCACCAGCGTGGACCGGAACGCCCGCCAGCCTCCCGGCCGCGCCGAGGCCGAAACGGCCTGGGGCACGGCCGGGCCCATGATCGCGGTCACGGGGTGGCCGTCCGGACGCGGGGGTCGAGCAACTTGACGGCTGCCTCGACACAACTGTTCACCAGGACGATCGCCGCGCCGAGCAGCAGGATCACGGCCTGCACCACCGGATAGTCGCGGGCCATGACCGACTCGACGAGCTTCGACCCCAGCCCCGGCAACGCGAACACGTTCTCGACCACCACCGTCCCGCCGAGTAGCCCGGCGAACACCAGACCTCCGATGGTCAGGGCGGCCGTCAACGCGTTGGGCAGCACGTGCATGCCGTACACCCAGAGTGGGCGCAGCCGCTTGGCCCAGGCCGCCCGCGTGTATTCCTGCGCGAGTACGGCCAACGTCTCCACCCGCACGATCCGGGAGAGCACGGCCGTGGGCGCCAGGCTCACCGCGATCGTCGGCAGGATCAGACCGGCCGGATCGGCCAGGCCCGCGACCGGCAGCCAGCCGAGCACGACCGCGAACACGAGCGCCAGAAGCGTCCCCATCACGTATTCCGGGACCGCGCCGACCAGCGAGGTGCCCAGCGCGAACGAGGCCTCGGTTCCCCGGCGCCTGCCCTCCCGGGTCAGCGCGCCCATCACGAGCCCGATGATCACGCCGACCGACATCGTCACCACGATCCCGGCCACCGCGAGGCGCAGTGTCACCCCAAAGCGTGAGCCGATGACCTCGGTGACGGGTTCACCGGTCTGGAAGGAGCGGCCGAAGTCGAACTGGAACACGTGCGCCACGTAATCGACGAACTGCCGGTGGATCGGCTGGTCCAGTCCGAGTCTCTGACGCACCGCCATAACCTGCTCGGGAGTCGCGTTGAGACCCGCGACCCGGACAGCGGGGTCACCGGGAACCAGGTGCAGCAGCAGGAACGACACCACCAGCAGCCCGGCCAGCAGGGCCGCCGTCACGCCGATCCGGCGCGCGACCCAGGTCAGCACATGCACAACCGTCACCGTCTACGACCGGAGGAGGTGGTGAAGATCGACCATGGTGCCGCCCCCGGCCAGCCTGGCAGTGAGCCCCGCACGGGCGAACCAGGAAGGCTTCAGGTGCACCAGCGGGACGACGTCGGCGGACTCGACGATCGCCTTCTGCGCCTCGGCCCAGAAGGCACAGCGCTTCGCACCGAGCGACGCCTGCGCCTTGGCGACGGCACTCTCGAAACCGGAGTTGCGGATGCCGGCGAAGTTGGCCCCCTTCGGAGGGGCCTCACCCGTCACGAACAGCCCCAGCGCGCCGAGACTGGGGGCCAAGGGGGTGAACGGATAGACCGTGACATCCCAGTCGTCGCCCTTGAACAGGGTTTCGGCGAAGGCGTTGAGCTCGACGAGCTGGAGTTCGACGGAGGCACCGGTTTTGCGCAGGGCCTCCAGTACGTATTCGAACCCGGCCGCGTAGTCGGTCGAGCCAAGCAGCTTGATCCTCAACTGCTTGCCGTCCCGGACCAGCTCGCCCCCTTCCAGGGACCAGCCCGCCTCGGTGAGCGCCTTGGTCACCGCAGCCGAGTCGACCGTGGCGACGGGAGGTCTGACCTGGTTATGGCAGGGGACCTCGGGACTCACCGGGCTGGCGGCCGGATCACCCGCGCCGAAGAAGGCCGACGTGTTGAAGTCCGTGGCGCTGACCGCCCCAGCGAGCGCCGCGCGCAACGCGGGGTCGGCCCCCGGCCTTCCACTGGCCTGGTTGAACACCAGGAAGAACGCCCCGTAGATGGACTGCGTCACCGCGGTCAGCGACTTGTCCCCCTGGGCCCGGCGCACGTCCGGCCCGCCGATCCACGCCAGGTCGAGATCGCCCGAGCCGAGCATGTTCGCGGCTGTGCTGTCGTTCTGCACGACGCGGAAGGTCACCTCGCGCGGATAGGCACCCGTGTGGCCTGCCGGACCCCACGCGTATCCCGGCCTGGCCTTGAGCGTGTAACTCGCGCCCCTGGTCGTCCCGCCCAGCGTGTAGGGCCCGCTCCCGGCCGGAGTGGCGGCCAGGGTGTCGGAACTGCGCAGTCCTCCGGGGCAGACGATCGAGGCCATCGGCTGGGCCAGGCCGATCAGCAGGTCACTATAGGGCCGGCCCGTCTTCACCGTCACCGTACGGGCGGCGTCGTCGGCCTCGACGGTGTATCCGGCGTTGCCGAAGACCAGGTTGGCGTACGGCGCGCCGGTCTCCTCGGCCCCGAGCCGCTTCAGCGAGGCGGCGACCGCCGCCGGCGTCAGCTCCGCACCGTCGGCGCACGTCACGCCTTTGCGTAAGGTCAGCGTGACCGAGTCGGGGGTCTGCTTCCAGGACTCAGCGAGATAGGGGACGACCTTGCCCCCCTCGACCGCGACCACCCTGTCGTACAGGGCCGTGACGAGCTGGTAGCCGTTGGTCGTCCGTGTCTTGGCCGGGTCGAGGGAGTCCCAGTCGGAGTTGAGCCGCACCACGACGGCGGCGGCTGGATCGGGGGCGTGCTTCCCCGCCCCCGCACCGCCACAGCCGGCCGCCGTGAGAGCGGTCACTATGGCGATGGAGGTGAGTGTGCGCAGCCGAACACGGGACATTCGGTCGGATGGGGGGGCGCTGAGGCCGCGAGCCTTCGCCATGAGGCATCACCTAATTTCTCGACAGGTGCGTCAAATAATGCACGCTAACGTCAACGAATGTGGCGCGTCAACGCCCCGCCCTCGAGCAACACCTACCGGCGGTTTGTTGGATCAAGGGTTGCGGCTGGTAGTGCGCCGATGCAGGGGTTCCTGGTGAAGGGAGCCGGTGATGACCAGGCGGTTGCCGTGCCCGCCCACCTGGTTCGCCGATCTTGCCGAAGGAGAGCGCGGCCAAGGCGTCCAGGGCGCCGAACGGCTCGTCGAGCAGACGATCACGTCGGCGCGGAGGATGAAGAGCGAGATCAGGCCGAACAGCGGGAGCGCCCGCAGCATCTGCAGCGGCGGGTCGACGGCGTTCTCGCCCACGCGACCGAGCCCCGCGACGAGGGCCAGGCCGATCGCGGCCCGCTGGAACGAGACGGCGATCGCCTCGGACAGGACTCCTTAACCTACAAAACAAATCGGTAATACCGGTTATGCTCGGCGTCACTCGACAAAGCCCGAGTTGGTAGGTTCTCCTGGCAAGAGAATCAGTCATACACACGCAAGGAGCTGGCACGGTGGAGGTCGAGCAGACGGCACTGCCAGGTATAGGGCTGCGGCACGAGTTCACGACGCGGTCAGGCAGGCGAATAGGAATCGTCTCTCACCGCACGGGCCGTCGTGACCTGGTGCTGTACGACCCGGATGATCCCGACAGCGCATGCGAGACCATAAAACTGAACGACGAGGAGGCCGACGCGCTCGCCGAACTGCTCGGCGCCCCGCGCATCGTGCAGCGCCTCAACGCCCTGCACAGCGAGGTCGAGGGGCTCGTCAGCCTGCAACTGCCGATCGTGCCCGGTTCGCCGTACGCCGGCCGGCCGATGGGGGACGCGCGCGTCCGCACCCGCACCGGCGCCTCCATCGTGGCCGTGGTTCGCGAGGGCCAGGTGTTCGCCAGCCCCGCCCCTGATTTCGGGCTGCTCGGAAACGACGTGGTGGTCGTGGTGGGCAGCCCGGAGAGCACCTCCGCCGTCTCCGACATCTTGTCCGGCGGGTAGGAAACCTGGTGCACACGGCTATTCTTTTTCTTGAGCTCGGTGCTGTCCTTCTCGGGCTCGGCATCCTCGGTGCACTGGCCCTCAAAGTCGGCATCTCGCCCATCCCCCTGTATCTCATCGCCGGACTGGCCTTCGGCACCGGCGGCATCCTGCCCCTGGCCACCAGCGAGGAGTTCACCTCCGTCGGCGCCGAGCTCGGCGTCATCCTGCTGCTGCTCACCCTCGGCCTGGAGTACAACGCCTCCGAGCTGGTGACGAGCCTGAAGGGCAACGCCCGCGCGGGCGTGGTCGACCTGGTGCTCAACGCCGCGCCGGGCGCGATCACCGCGCTGCTGCTGGGCTGGGGGCCGGTGGCCGCCATCGCCATGGCCGGTGTCACCTACGCCACCTCCTCCGGCATCACCGCCAAGGTCCTGTCCGACCTGGGGTGGATCGGTAACCGCGAGACACCGGTGGTGCTGTCGCTGCTGGTCTTCGAGGACCTGACGATGGCCGTCTACCTGCCGATCCTCACCGCGGTGCTGGCCGGGCTGAGCTTCGCCAGCGGTGCGATCGCCGTGGCGATCGCACTGGGCACGGTCAGCGTCGTGCTGCTGGTCGCGCTCCGCTACGGCAGGTTCATCGAGGCGTTCGTCTCCAGCCCCAACTCCGAGGTGCTGCTGCTGAAGGTCATCGGTCTCGCACTGCTGGTCGCCGGGGTGGCCCAGCAGCTCCAGGTCTCGGCCGCGGTCGGCGCCTTCCTGGTCGGCATCGCCCTCTCCGGCGAGCTGGCCGAGGACGCCCAGGAGCTGCTCACCCCGATCCGCGACCTGTTCGCCGCGGTGTTCTTCGTCTTCTTCGGCCTTCAGACCGATCCGACCAAGATTCTCCCGGTTGCCGGGCTGGCCGTGCTCCTCGCCGTGATCAGCATGATCACGAAGCTGCTCACCGGCGCCTACGCCGCCCACCGGGCGGGTATCGCCAGAGCCGGACAGGCTCGGGCCGGAATCGCGCTCATCCCCCGGGGCGAGTTCAACATCGTGATCGCCGGTCTCGCGGTGGCCGCCGGGGTCCATCCCGACCTGGGCCCGCTGGCCGCCGCCTACGTGCTCATCCTCGCCGCGTTCGGCCCGCTGGCCGCCCGGATCATGCAGCCCTTCATCACCGCCATCGCCAAACGCGCCTGACGCGCCCGACCTGACCTGTGGGCCCGGCCGCGGCCGGGCCCACAGGTCATCGCTCCGCCGCGGCGAGGTACTCCTCGCTGAGCTCGATGATCTGGATGTAGTTGCCGTCCGGGTCCACCAGCGTGCCGAACAGCCCGGCGTCCCGCCGCTCGACCTCGACCAGCCAGGTCGCCCCCAGACCGTCGAGGTGCGCGGCCGTGGCACGGGCGTCCTCCACGTGGAAATTGAAGATCACCCGGCCGGGCTCGGCGGTCGCCGGAGCGACGTCGGTGCGGTTTTCGAAGAGGACCCGGACACCGCCGAAGTCGATGAAGCCGTCTCCGAAGTGCTCGGGTGCCAGCGCGGCGAGGTACCAGGCGTGGAGCCTGACGGGGTCGACGCTACCGAGCAGGATGCTGCCGAGGGCAGAGCTCTTCATGTCTTGTCCTTTCCCGCACCCGGCACGGGGCGGTTCTCTTCCGGCGGCGAATCTCAGGACGCCCTCGTCGGGGGCGTCTCACCTGGGACGTCGGAGCCGACGACGCGTTCTCGACATCACGCCGGAAATATCTTCGGCGGCGGCCGTGGCCGCCACCGGGTGCCGGGTGCAGGAAGCCGGGGAGGCCGAGTACGGGCGGCCTCCCCGGCCTTGGGCGCGCCGGGACGGTGTCCGCCCGGCAGGCCGTCTGGGGCTCAGGCGACGAGCCTCGACCACTCCTCGGCGAGCAGCTCGTAGGAGCGGACCCGGTCGGCGTGGTCGTGGGTGATGGTGGTGACGAGCAGTTCGTGGGCGCCGGTGACGTCACGCAGGACGCGCAGCCTCTCGGCGACGGTACGCGGGGAGCCGACGAACTGGGTGTCCAGCCGGTCGGCGACCAGCGCGCGGTCCTCCTGGCTCCACTCGTGGGCCGCGGCCTCCGCCGGTGTCGGGAAGGGGATCGCCCCGGCACCGCTGCGGATGCTGCGGACCCAGAGCCCGTACGGGGAGGCGAGCTCGCGGGCCCTCTCGTCGTCCTCGGCCACCACGACGTCCGCCGAGACGATCAGGTGGGGTTCCGCCAGGGTCTCCGAGGGCTTGAACGCCTCCCGGTACGCCTCCGCGGCCTCCAGCACACCGGACGGGCTGACGTGGTAGTTCGCCGCGAACGGCAGCCCCCGCTCCCCCGCCACCTGCGCGCTCTGCCCGCCGCTGCTGCCCAGGATCCACAGCCGCAGGTCCGCGCCCTCGCCGGGCACCGCGTGCGCGGCCACCCCCTCCGGGGAGCGGTAGGTGCCGGCGATCAGCGCCGCGATGTCGTCCACCTGGTCGGCGAAGTCAGGGCTTTCCGCGCCGGGCTGCTGGAGCAGCGAGCCGTACAGGGAGAGCAGCGGCGACCTCGCGAGCGCGGTGAAGGAGAAGGGTTCGGGGATGAGCAGGCCGTCCACGACCCTGGCGGGCCTCGGCGCGGGCGGGGCCTTCTTCGCCAGCTCGGCGAACTCGGCCTTGCGCTGGCCCGACCGGCCCAGGCCGAGGTCGATCCGGCCGGGGTGGAGCGCGTCGATGAGACCGAACTGCTCGACCACCGACAGCGCGGTCTGGTGCCCGAGCTGTACGGCTCCCGAGCCGACCCTGATCGTGCTGGTCGCGGCGGCCACCAGGGCGATGAGCACGGCCGGGGCGGCGCTGGCGACGCCGGACGCGAAGTGGTGCTCGGCCACCCAGTAGCGGAGGTAGCCGAACTCCTCGGCCCGCCTGGCCAGGTCCAGGGTGTTGCGCAGCGCGTCGCCCGGCGTGCCACCGGACGGGACGGGGGCCAGGTCGAGGACGGACAGGGAGGTCATGAGCGCCCCCCGTGCTCCGTGTCCTCGTACCGGGGGAACGGTCTGCTGGGGATCTCCGCGCGCAGCACCGGGGCGATGTCGCTCTGGAAGAGTTCCAGTGCCGTCCGGTGCTGCTTGTCGGTGAGGCCGTCCGCGTCCGCGTGCAGGTGCATGACCTCGTGCCCGAGCCGCTCGTGGTAGCGGTGCACCTTGTCGATGATCTGCTGCGGGCTGCCGACCAGGATCGAGCTGCGCTCGATCGCGTCCTCCAGGGTGTGGAAGACCGGGTCCACCCCGACCTTCTTGAACAGCTCCAGCCTGGCGTTGAAGATCGGCCGGTAGGTCTCTATCGCGTCCTGGGAGTTCCTGGCCGCGTAGTACCCGGCGGTGCCCGCTCCCACCAGGGCGTCGGCGGGGTCGTGACCGTGGAACTCCCAGCGTTCCCGGTAGTAACGGATCAGCTCGGCGTACGGCTCGACCGGGTTGCTGACGTTGGCGGAGAACAGCGGGTCTCCGTACTGGGCGGCGAGGTCCACCGACTCCTTGCTGGTGGCGCTGCCGTGCCAGACGCGGATGGGCCGCTGCAGCGGGCGCGGCCAGGTCTCGGCGTCGGTCAGGGACGGCCTGAACCTACCGGACCAGGTCACCCTGTCCTCCCGCCACAGGCGGCGGAACAGCTCGTAGCCCTCCCGGTTGCGCTCCCACTGGTCCTCGCCGGTCACATGGAAGAGCTGGGCCTGCGCGGCTCCGTTGCCCTTGCCGATGATGAGCTCCAGGCGGCCGTCGGAGAGGTGGTCGAGGGTGGCGTAGTCCTCGTAGGCCCGTACCGGGTCCAGCAGGCTCAGCGTGGTGACCGCGGTGAACAGTTTGATCGTCGACGTCTTCGCCGCGATGTGGCTGAGCACGACCGGCGGGGAGGAGGAGATGAACGGGCGCTCGTGCCGCTCCCCGACGCCGAAGCCGTCAAAACCGAGTTCCTCGGCCAGCACGGCGTTCTCGACCACCTCGCGCAGGCGCGCGTTGGTCGACTTGAGCTCGCCGGTGACGGGGTTGGGGCCGTGGACGATGAGGGTGATGGCGAGGAATTTCAACGGTGCTCCTCCAGCCCCAGGTGACCGCGTAGCGTGGTGGTCTCGTACTCCGCGCGGAGGACTCCGCGCTCCTGCAGCAACGGGACGACCTTGTCGACGAAGCCGTCCAGGCCGCCGGGGGTGAGGTGCGGCACCAGGATGAAGCCGTCGGCGGCGTCGCTCTGCACGAACTCGTTGATCTCCTCGGCGACGCGCGAGGGCGAGCCGATGAAGGACTGCCTGCCGGTCACCTCGATGACCAGGTCGCGGATGCCGAGCCGTTTGGACTCGGCCAGGGCCCGCCACTCCGCCGCCGTGGCGAGCGGGTCCCTGGACATCCGGGTCCGGCCCTTGATGATCGAGTCTTCCGAGACGTCCGGGTCGATCTCGGGCAGCGGGCCCTCGGGGTCGTAGGCCGACAGGTCGCGGTTCCACAGCTGCTCGAGCAGCAGGATCGCGGTCTGCGGGCTGACCTGCTGGCGGCGGATGTGGTCGGCGTTCTCCTGGGCCTCGGCGTCGGTGTCACCGAGCGCGAACGTGACACCGGGGAGGATCTTCAGCGAGTCGGGGGACCTGCCGTGCGCGGCCAGCCTCGACTTGATGTCGCGGTAGAAGGCCTGCCCCTCTTCGAGCCTGCTGTGCCGGGAGAAGACGGCGTCGGCGGTGGCCGCCGCGAAGGCCCTGCCGCCCTCGGAGTCTCCGGCCTGGATGGTCAGCGGGTGGCCCTGCGGGCCGCGCGGCACGGTGAAGTGACCGCCGATGTCGAAGTGGGTGCCCCGGTGGGCGAACTCCCCGGCCTCCCGCCTGGCGAACGTGCCCGCGGCCGGGTCCGCGACGAGGTCGCCGGCGGCCCAGGAGTCCCAGAGCTCGCGGACCGTCCGGACGAACTCCTCGGCCCGCTCGTAGCGTTGCGAGTGCTCCAGGAAGCCGCCCCTGCGGAAGTTCTCGCCGGTGAACGCGTCGGAGGAGGTGACGACGTTCCACCCGGCCCGGCCGCCGGACAGGTGGTCGAGGGTGGCGAGCCTGCGGGCGAGCTCGTACGGCTCGTTGAAGGTGGCGTTGATGGTCCCGGCCAGGCCCAGGTGGTCGGTGACCGCGGCCAGTCCTGAGAGCACGGTGAGCGAGTCGGGGCGGCCGACCACGTCGAGGTCGTGGATCCTGCCGCGCTGCTCGCGCAGCCGCTGCCCGTCGGCCAGGAAGAAGAAGTCGAACCTGCCGCGCTCGGCGGTCCGCGCCAGGTGGACGAAGGAGGCGAAGTCGATCTGGCTGCCCGAGGCCGGATCGCTCCAGACCGTGTGGTTGTTCACGCCCGGGAAGTGGGCGGCGAGGATGACCTGCTTCATCGTCGGCTCCCTGCGTAGCGGCTGGCGGGTCGGGGCAGGTGGAGGTGGCCGCGGAGCGTGCCGGCCTGGTACGCGTGGCGGAAGGCGCCGCGTCCGCGCAGCTCGGGCACCAGGCCGCGGGTGATCGCGGTCAGGTCGGTCGGCAGCACGGCGGGCCGGAGCCGGAACCCTTGCAGCCCGGCCGCGCGCCACTCCAGGAGCAGGTCGGCGAGCTCTCCCGGGGTACCCGTGAAGATCGCGGCGTCGGAGGTGTACGTGGCGCCGTCGAGCTCGTCGAGCCGTGCCCCGCGTTCGCGGGCGCCCTTCGCGTCGTCGTCGAGGAGGACGACGAGGTCCGCGAATATCCTCAGTTCCTCCGCGGCCGGATCGCGCACCTGCCCGGAGATCTCACGTACCTCGCGCACGATGGCCCGCGCCTGCTCACTGTCGTGTGGCGTGACGTAGACGACGTCGGCGCCGCGCGCTGCGAACTCGTACGGGAGCCGGGAGTGGGCCAGCGCGGTGACCAGCGGCTGCCCCTGGGGCGGCCTCGGCACGATGGAGGGCCCCTTGACCGTGAAGCTCGTCCCCTCGAAGTCGACGTAGTGGAGTCTGTCCCGGTCGACGAACCGGCCGGTGGCCACGTCGCGGATGATCGCGTCGTCCTCCCAGCTGTCCCAGAGGCGCCGCACGGTCTCGACGGCGTCGGCGGCGTCGGCGAACAGCTCCCGCACGACGCCCGCCTTGTCGAGGTCGCCGAGGTTCTCGGGGCGGAGCTCGGGAACCTCCCGGCGGCCGAAGTGGGCCGCCTCGGTGCGGCGCCCGGAGATCTGGGCGCGCCATCCGGCCCGCCCGGTGCTGACGTAGTCGAGGGTGGCGATGGAGCTCGCGACGTGGAAGGGCTCGGTGTGCGTGGTGGTCGCCGTGGGCACCAGCCCGATCCGGCTGGTCAGGGGGGCGATCCTGGAGGCCACCAGGACGGCGTCGAACCGGCCGCGCACCTGGTCGACACGGCCGTCGTGGCCGTCCAGAAGAGTGGTCTGCAGGGCGAGGGAGTCCTCGATGGTGACGAAGTCGAGCAGGCCGTGCTCGGCTTCGGCCACCAGTTGGGCCCAGTAGGCGGCGGTGAACAGGGCTTTCGGGGAGGCGGCGGGGTCGCGCCAGGCCGCGGGATGCCATCCGGCGCCGTCGAGAGCGACGGCGAGATGCAGGGGAACTGCCGACATACAACGACAGTAACATTAAAACCCGTAATCTCTACATGTTTAGTTGGTTATATCGTGAGAGATCGACCGGCAGGCCCGACGTGCCCCGAGGCGCGCTTCCGGGAGCGGCGGCTCGGAGTGGATCTCCATGGCACGGATCTTCACGGAACGCCCCGGAGCGATCCCTCCCAGAGGCCGTCCTCCTGCCGCCGACGCCGGGATCTGGTAGGCATTTGTCCCGTGATGCGTTTGCTGACGGTCTTCGCGACCGCCCTCCCCCTCCTGGCGGCCACCACTCCGGCCTCGGCCACCGCCCCCGGCAAGCCGCATGTCCCGGCCGGGGTGACCGCCGGTTACGTGGTCTTCGACCGGCAGACCGCGAAGGTGACCGAGTACCGCAACGCGCATCGGAGGTTCCGGTCGGCGTCGGTGGTGAAGATCCTCATCGCGATCGACCATCTGGAGTCGCACAGCGGCGTCTCCAAGAAGGACCTGGCGCTGCTCAAGGTCATGCTGCGGGTCAGCGACGACGCCGCCGCGACCTCCTTCTGGAGCAGAGGCGGTCAGGGAAGAATCATCCAGCGGATGGCACGCAAGCTACAACTCACCGACACCGCTCCCCCACCGGCCGACAAACCAGGCTTCTGGGGCTACACCTCGCTCAGCGCGATGGACGTCGTCAAGACCTACCGCTACCTGCTCGACCGGGCCGACCCCAAGGTCAGCGCTCTGATCCTGGGCCACCTGCGCAGGGCCGGACAGTGCGGCTCCGACGGCTTCGACCAGTACTTCGGCATCCCCCGCGGGGTGCGCGGGCCGTGGGCGGTCAAGCAGGGCTGGTCGGGATATGGCTCCACCCCCCCGGTCCGCTGCCGCCCGGCGACCTCTCCCGCCGCCCGCACCGCCTCCGCCGCCTTCACCTCCGCCGCTGCGGCTCCGGTGGCCCTGGGCGCCACCGCACCGAGCGGGGTCACCACGGCGGCACCCGCCGGGGCCGGTCCCGTGCCCGATCTGGGCCGTCCCGTACTGCACAGCACCGGCCTGGTCGGCCCCGGGGAGCGCTGGATCATGGTCCTGCTGACCGCCCACCCGGCCGGGGCCACCTGGCAGCGCTCCACCGGCCAGACGACGAGGCTGGCCCGGGAGGTCCATCTCAGCGGGACCTCCTGACCACCGGCTCCCCGAAGTGGGCGGCCGCGACCCGCTTGGGCACGACCATCCGCCAGGCGTCCTCGACCAGCTCGCGCAGCTCGGTCGCGTCGATCGCCGCGAGCCGGACCCGCACCCAGTTGTAACGCTCGTCGGAGGGCCGGGGCATGTGGAACGTCTCCGGCGCGGACGCGATCAGCGCGGCCCGCTCCTCCTTGGGGAAGGCGAATCCCATCGAGGTCTCGTCGGGCGAGATCGCGGCGTAGACGATCCGGCCCACCCGGAACGTCACCCGGTCCCTGACGAGCCTCTCCTCGGTCCTGGGCAACGCCATGGCGACGCGGCGCACGTCGTCGGCCGTGATCATCGCGACGACTCGTCGAGGGAGGCGATGACCCGGCGCAGGGTCCGCTGCAGGTCGAGGACCTCCGAGGGCGCGAGCCCGGCGGCCTCGAAGATCCGGCCGGGGACGTCGCACGCCCGCTCCCCCAGCTCGACGCCCTCGGGCGTGGGCCGTACCAGCACGGAGCGCTCGTCGGAGGCGCTGCGCTCGCGGCCCACCAGGCCCGCCGCCTCCAGCCTCTTCAGCAGCGGCGACAGGGTGCCCGAGTCGAGCCGCAGCGTGAGACCGAGCTCCTTGACCGTCACCGGCCCGCGCTCCCAGAGCACCGTCATCACCAGGTACTGCGGGTAGGTGAGGCCCAGCTCGCGCAGCACCCTGCGGTAGACCGCGTCCAGCGCCCGCGAGGCCGCGTGCACGTCGAAACAGACGAGGTTCTCGACGGAGATCTTCACGGTCCTGATTATACCGAACTTGACTGCCACCAACTAAATTGCACACAATTGAGTTGTCCAAAACCAAGAAGGGGATCCCGATGAGTACGCTCTACACCGCCATCGCCACCGCCAACGGCAGGGAAGGCCGGGCGGTCTCGTCCGACAAGCGCCTCGACGTGACCCTCGCGCCGCCGCGGGAGATGGGCGGCTCCGGCGAGGGCACCAATCCCGAGCAGCTGTTCGCGGCCGGCTACGCCGCCTGCTTCGCCAGCGCGCTTCAGCTGGTCGGCCGGAGGGAGAAGGCCGACGTCTCCGAGGCGTCGGTGACCGCCGAGGTGAGCCTCCACCCGGAGGGCAAGGGCTTCGCGCTCGG
Source organism: Streptosporangium sp. NPDC001681 (assembly GCF_040298085.1). Classification (NCBI taxonomy): domain Bacteria; kingdom Bacillati; phylum Actinomycetota; class Actinomycetes; order Streptosporangiales; family Streptosporangiaceae; genus Streptosporangium; species Streptosporangium sp. NPDC001681. The sequence goes on from NZ_JBEOZN010000045.1 coordinate 61,186, forward strand.
GGTGACGCTGCGCGTCGAGCTGCCCGACGAGCTGCACGGCGAGACCGGCACCGCCCTCGTGGAGGCCGCCCACCAGGTCTGCCCCTACTCCAACGCGACCCGTGGCAACATCCCGGTCAACCTGGTGATCGAGTAATCGCGCCCTGGAGGAGACCCGCGATCAGGGAAGCGGCCGGCGACCGGCGAAGCCCAGCTCGTCGCGGTGGTACCAGGCCAGGTCGCGGTCTCCTTCGAGCCAGCACAACCGCACCGAAACCCCGTCGAGCACCGAGGGGAAGTCGACGAGCAGGGGCGCGACGCCCTTGACCTCGACGCCCTGCTCCTCGAACCAGCCGAGGATCTCCTCCAGCCTGGCCTCGTACGCCTTCGCCTCGGCCAGCCCGCCGGCTTCCGAGGTGCCGGTGCTGCGGAGCTCGTACGCGAGCTCGGCCAGTTCTCCCCGCATCGTCACGAACGCGGCGGCCCGCTCCAGCAGCGCGGGCATGAGCGCCCGCGCCTCCTCGACGGTGAAGGTCCCATCCACCCCTGCACGCTAGCGTGTCCCTGCCCGAAGCGTGCGGGGGGCCAGGAATGCCGTCAGCATAAGCTGACAAAAGTGAATTCGTCAGCTTATGCTGACAACATGGGATCGCTGAGCGAGTTCTCCAAGGCCGTCGACGGCGAGGACCCGGTGGCTGCGCTGGCGGCCGTGGCGGCGCTGCGCAGGCTCCTGGAGGAGCTGGAGGCGGCGCACGTCATCGAGGCCAGGGCCCAGGGCTCGTCCTGGGAGGCCATCGCCACGGCGCTCGGCGTCAGGCGGCAGACGGCGCACCGCAAGCACGCACACCGGATCATCGACGGCGGGAGCTGACAATGTTCGCGAGATTCACCCCCGAGGCCCGGCGGACCACGGTCCGGGCCGGGCTACTGGCACTCGACCACGGCCGCACCACGCTCGACGAGGACATGCTCCTGCTCGCCCTGGCGGAGTCGTGGCCGGCGGCGGGTTTCGGTGTCACCCCGGAGGCGGTCCGCGCGGAGATCGGGGAGCGCGAGGCGGCACGGGGCCTGGCGGACGACCGCGAGCTGCTGGCCGCCATCGGCGTCGACCTGGACGAGATCAGGCGGCGCCTGCCCGCCCGGCGGGACGACCCCCTGGCGTGGCGGCTGTCGCGCTCCCGGCTGCGCCCGCTGAACGTGGTGCTCAGCGGCCCGGCCGGAGACCTGCCCCTCACCGCGAGGGCGAGGAAGGTCGTCGAGGTCGCCGTCAGCACCGGCGGCCACTCCGGGGTGACCGGGGAGGACCTGCTCAAGGGCCTGCTGGCCGACGGCTCGAACGCCTCGGTCTCCATCCTGTACCGCCTCGGCATCGACCTCCGCGGTCTCGCCGCGAGCATCGGCTTCCTGCACCGGTCGGCCTGAGCCGGTCCAGCACGGTCAGACCTCGATCCCGTAGAAGCGCGCGCCCGTACCTCCGAGTACGGCCGCGCGGTCGTTCTCACCAAGGCCCGCGAGCAGCACGCCCGTCTCCCGCCACACCTTGGCGTAGTCTCCGGCGAGGATGGCCACCGGCCAGTCACTGCCGAACATCAGCCGGCCGGTGCCGGACACTCGCTCCCCCGAGACGAGTGTCCGGCACCGGCCCGCATGCCCGCCGCCCGGTTTCCCGCTATGCCGGTGACATCACCGGGTCGTCCGAGCGCGCGGCGGGCGGCGGGGTGTCGTCGCCGTCATCGTCGTCGTCCAGGAGGGTCGTCTCGTCGAACGGGACCCTCCCCGCCAGCACCTCGGCCGCGCGCTCCCGGTCGAACTCGCCGGTCCAGGTGCCGACCAGGACCGTGGCGACCGCGTTGCCCGCGAAGTTGGTCAGCGCCCGCGCCTCGGACATGAAGCGGTCGATGCCGACGATGAGACCGACACCGTCGACCAGGTCGGGGCGATGGGACTGCAGGCCCCCGGCGAGGGTGGCCAGGCCGGCGCCGGTGACCCCGGCGGCGCCCTTCGACGCGATCATCATGAAGACCAGCAGGGAGACCTGCTCGCCGAAGGAGAGCGGCGCGCCGGTGGCGCTCGCGACGAACAGCGTGGCCATGGTGAGGTAGATGGCGGTGCCGTCCAGGTTGAAGGAGTAACCGGTCGGCACGGTGATCCCGGCGACCGGCCTGCTCACGCCGAGGTGCTCCATCTTGGCGATCAGCCGCGGCAGTGCCGACTCCGACGACGAGGTCGACAGGATCAGCAGGAACTCCCTGCCCAGGTAGCGCAGGAGCGAGGGCAGCCCGATCCGCGCCACCAGCCAGAGCATCGGACCGAGGATGACGAACACGAAGAGCAGGCAGGTCACGTAGAAGGCGAGCATGATGACGCCGAGGCTCTTGAGCGCGTCCACGCCGGTGGCGCCGACGACCGCGGCCATCGCGCCGAAGGCACCGACGGGGGCGGCCCACATGATCATGGCGAGGATCCGGAAGACGAGCCGCTGGATGTGCGCGATGCCGTTCAGCACGGGCCTGCCGCGCTCGCCCATCGCCTGCAGGGCGAACCCGGCGAGCAACGCGACGAGCAGGGTCTGCAGCACCTCACCCTCGGTGAACGCCGACACCAGCGTGGTGGGGATGATCCCGAGCAGGAACGTCACCGTGTCGCTCTCGCCGCCCTTGGCCGCCTCGGCCTCGGCGGCCTTGCGGAGCTCGTCGGTGAGCGCGAGGCCCTGTCCGGGGTCGATCAGGTTGCCCACGATCAGGCCGATGCCCAGCGCGACCGTCGACATGGCGAGGAAGTAGCCGAGTGCGAGACCGCCGACCTTGCCGACCTTGGCGGCCTTGGTGACGGATCCGACACCGAGCACGATGGTGCAGAAGATGATCGGGCTGATCATCATCTTGATCAGGGCGACGAAGGCGGTGCCGAGTGGCTTCAGCTCCTTGCCGAGATCGGGAGCGACGAGCCCGACGGTGACGCCGGCGATCACTGCGGCGATCACGGCTATGTACAGGTAGTGTGTTCTGTCTCGGGCCGCGCTCATGCGTGTCTCCACCGTGGTAGAAGAAAAATCCGGTCGAGCGACTATCCGCCGACGCTGTGATCTAAGTCACCATTGCGTACATTTCGTTCGTGAACTTGCGGGAGCTTTCCAAACAGGTGCGCGGCTGGAGTCTGGCCAGGCAGATGCTGGCGCTGCAGATCGTCGTCGTGGGCGTCACCGTGACCGGTGGCGCGCTGCTCGCCTTCCTGCAGATGCGCGACCTGCTCGTCGAGGAGGCCGTCGGCACCGCCAGGGCGGTGACAATCAGCGTGGCCGACTCCCCCTCCGTCCTCGTCTCCCTGGGCGACTCGACGGTCCTGCAGCCGTACGCGGAACGGGTGAGGCAGGAGACCGGGGTCGACTTCATCACGATCATGAGCCTGGACGGCGTGCGCTACACGCATCCCAACCCGGCCCAGATCGGCCACCGCTTCCTCGGCAACACCGCGCCCGCCCTGGCCGGGCAGACCTTCACCGAGACCTACACCGGCACGCTCGGTCCCTCGGTCCGCGCCGTCGCCCCGGTCCGCGACGACCGCGGCCGGGTGAAGGCCCTGGTCAGCGCGGGCATCACGATCAACAAGATCAGCGTCAGGCTCCGCGGCCAGATCGCCGGCGCCGCGCTGATCGGCCTGCTCGGCCTGTCCCTCGGCGGGGCGGGCACCTACCTGGTCGGGGCCCGGCTACGCCGCCAGACCCACGGCATGGGCCCCACCGAGCTGAGCCGGATGTACGAGTACCACGACGCGATCCTGCACGCCGTACGGGAGGGACTGCTGCTCGTCGACGACGCGGGCAGGGTGACGCTCTGCAACGACGGCGCCAGGGAGCTCCTGGGCCTCGCGGGCGAGGTGAACGGACGGCACGTCACCGAGCTGGGCCTTCCCTCCGCACTGGGCGAGCGGCTCTCGACGGCCGAGAACCGCACCGACGAGATCCATATGACCGGGGAGCGGACGCTGGTGGTGAACGCGGCGGTGGTCCGCTCCGGCAACCGCTCGCTCGGCACCGTGGTCACCCTCCGCGACCACACCGAGCTGCAGTCCCTGACCGGGCAGCTGGACGCCGAGCGCGGCTTCGCCGACTCCCTGCGGGCCGCCGCGCACGAGTCGGCCAACCGGCTTCACACGGTCATCACCCTCGTCGAGCTGGGCCGCGCCGAGCAGGCCGTGGCGTTCGCGACCGCGGAGATCAGGGCCGCACAGCAGCTCACCGACCGGGTGGTGGGCGCCGTACGCGAACCCGTGCTCGCCGCGCTGCTGCTGGGCAAGAGCGCCGAGGCCGGGGAACGGGGGGTGGAGCTGGCGATCGCCGCGGACAGCGAGCTCGACGACCTCGGCCTGGACACCCGCGATCTGGTGACGATCGTCGGCAACCTGATAGACAACGCGGTCGAAGCGGCCATGGCGGGAACCCCGCCCGCCCGGGTGGAGGTGCGGTTGCGCGCCGACGAGACGGCCTTCGTGATCAGCGTGGCCGACAGCGGCCCGGGGCTCGACCCCGCGACGGCGGGCGAGGCCTTCCGCAGGGGATGGACCACCAAGGGCGACGGCCGCGGCCTCGGGCTGGCCATGGTCGGCCAGGCGGTCCGCCGTCTGGGCGGAACGATCGAGGTCGGCGGGACCGTCCAGGCCGGTCACCCGGTGCGGGCACCCCATGCGGCGGGGACGGCCCATACCGTCCCGGAGAGCGAGACGGGCGCGGTGTTCACCGTACGGCTGCCGCTGCGCGGAAAGGAAATGTGATGATCTCGGTACTGGTGGTCGAGGACGAGGAGATCACCGCCGAGGCGAACCGGGTCTTCGTGGAGCGGGTGCCCGGCTTCCGGGTGGCGGGGGTGGCCAGGTCCGGCGGGGAGGCGTTGCGCTTCCTGCGGCGCCACCCGGTCGATCTGATCCTGCTCGACCTCTACCTGCCCGACATGCACGGTCTTGAGGTGTGCCGGACGCTGCGGGCGGCGGGCGTGATGTCGGACGTCATAGCGGTCACCTCGGCGCGGGACCTGTCGGTGGTCAGGTCCGCGGTCTCCGTCGGCGTGGCCCAGTACCTGCTCAAGCCGTTCACCTTCGCCTCGCTCAAGGAGAAGCTCACCCACTACGCGGAGTTCCGCTCGTCGGTGGAGGGCCTGGGAGAGGCCAGTGGCCAGGGCGAGGTGGACCGCACGCTGGCGGCGCTGCGGGGCCCGGCGCAGAGCCTCCTGCCCAAGGGGATGACCCAGGCCACTCTCGACGCCGTGCTGGCGGAGCTGCGCAAATCCCCTGGCGGCCTGTCGGCCCAGACCACCGGGGCGGCGATCGGCGTCTCCCGGGTGACCGCCCGCCGCTACCTGGAGCACCTGACGGAGAGCGGAGTCACCCGCCGGGTTCCCCAGTACGGTGGGGTCGGCCGGCCCGAGCTGCTCTACCGGGTCGTTTGACGCCCTCCGGAAGCACGGCGGCACCGGACCTGGTAGGAAAAAGGGCAGCCCGCCCTGTCACCCGCGGGCGAAGGAGCCGACCATGACCTTTTTCACCGCCTCATCGAGGCTGCTCGGGACGGTGTTCGTCGTCCAGGTGCTCGGAGAGCTCGACTACCGGCACGCCCCCGCCTTCCGCCTGGAGATGGAGAGGGCATGGGAGGCCGAAGCGCCTTCCCTGATCGTGGCCGATGTCACGGGGCTCACCTTCTGCGACTCCACCGGGGTCGCGGAGCTGATCCTGGCGCTCCAGCGAAGTCGCGCTCTGGGTGTCCGTCTGGCGCTCGTCGGCGTGCACGGCACCCTGGAGCGCATCCTCGCCATCACCGGCCTGCGCCCCTCCTTCGAGGTCTTCACCTCTGTCGAGGAGGCGCTGCAGGAGGCCTGATCAGCTGTTGCCGTTGTCCAGCGGCACCCGGGGGGCGTCGATGATGACATCCGAGAAGATGTCGACCGCCAGGGCGACCACTCCGCCGAGCGCGACGATCCCGGTCCCGATCCAGAAGAACATCCAGTTGGGGCCAAGGCACAAGGCCACGCCTCCCACGGTGAACCCCAGCAGAATGATGATCACCGCAAGCCAAGACTTCGGACTTCCTCCGTGGCTTCCAGCCATGAGCCTTTCCTCTCCACATGAATCAGTGATGCGCGCCGTCCGCCGCGGCGATCACCCGGTTCAGCGACCGGTGGAGCTCCTGGAGCTCCTCCAGGTTCATTCCCAGACGCCTGACGATCGCCGGCGGAACCTTCTCCGCCTCGTCCCGCAGCCCTCGGCCCTCCGGCGTGAGCGAGACTGCCAGGACACGCTGGTCCTGGCCGTCACGCTGCCTCCGGATGTAGCCAACGGCCTCGAGACGCTTCAGCAGCGGGGACAGCGTACCGGGGTCGAGTCTCAGTAGCTTGCTCAGCTCCTTGACCGACAGCGGCGCCTGCTCCCAGAGGGCGAGCATGACCAGATACTGGGGGTGGGTCAGCCCCATCGGCTCCAGCAGCGGCCGGTAGACCCCGATGACGTTGCGCGAGGCGACCGCCAGGGCGAAGCACACCTGGCTCTCCAGACTCAGGGGATCAGTCATGTCACTCACGCGCACCTCCACCCGACATAGTACGATAATTAATACACAAACTATTATCGCCCCAAGTATCGGCGAGCAAAGGATCCCCATGTTTCACAGCAAGTCGATCGAGGAGCGGATCGCCGAGCGCCAGGCCGCGCGCCCCGCACTCAAGGAGGGCCGGCACTTCGAGCACGGCCCGGCGAAGTTCGTCTTCGTCTTCGTGATCGTCTTCGTGGTCGTCGGCCATCTCGCCGGACTGCTGCTGCTGATGGCCATGGACCTGAACTAGCGGGAGTGCCCGCCCTCCCGTGTCACCACACGTCCCGGCCGCCGCCAAAGGCACCGGCGGCGACCGGCCCTCGCGGTCAGGCCCGCGACGCGTTCCAGCCAGCCGGACCCATGTTCGAAACATGAGAGGATGAGGTCCGGCTGGCCAGGGTGGGACCGTCCGCCCGGATCAGCCAGATCGGCCAGATCAGGAGGTCTGCATGTCTGACGTCACGCCGGAGGAGCCTGAGAGTTCCGACGACGAACTGAAGCGCAAGTTCCGCGAGGCCCTGGAGCGCAAGAAGCTCGCCCAGGCGGACGCGAACGCCGGGGGCAAGGGGAAGAACGCCTCGAAGATCCACGGTGCTCACGGCCCGGCTGCGGCCAAGCGCTCCTTCCGCCGCAAGAGCGGCGGCTGAGCCGCGTATCCGAACCGGGTCCGGATACCCCGGACCGACCGCCGCCCCGCTGGCGCCCGGCCAGCGGGCGGCACCCACCCGCCCGCGGAGCCACCCCCCTTTGAAGGGCACCGCACACCTGCAATAGGCTGCGCCTGTGCGTGATCTTGGCGAGGACCCCCGACCGGCTCGGGGCGCGGTCAGCGAGGTCTACCGTGTCGACCGGGCGGCGACCCTGAACTACTCCCCCGACCTCGACGGCCTCGCCGACCCCGGCGAGATCGTCTGGGCCTGGGTCCCCTACGAGGAGGACCCGAACCGCGGCAAGGACCGGCCGCTGCTGGTCGTGGGCCGCCACGGGCGCAAGCTGCTCGCGCTGATGCTGTCCAGCCGAGGCGGCAGCGGCGACCCGAGCGACTGGCTGGAGCTCGGCCCTGGTCGCTGGGACCGGGAGAACCGCGTCTCCTACCTGCGCCTTGACCGGATCTTCACCCTCAACGAGGACGACATCCGGCGGGAGGGCTCCATCCTCGACGCCGAGCGCTTCGCCCGCGTGGCCGCCGTGCTCAAGCGCACCCACGGCTGGGCCGCCGACGGCTGAGGCCGTCCCCCCGAGGCCGGGAACCGCCCCGCGCGAACCCGCTGGAAAGCGGCGGGGCGGGTCAGCATCCTGTTGTCCCATGGACAGCAGACGACTGGTTCGAGTCTCCAAATATCTCTCCGCGCACCTCCGGCACCAGCCCGAGCGCATCGGGCTGGTCCTCGGCCCGCAGGGGTGGGCGGACATCGACGCCCTGCTCGCCGCCGCCGCGCGGCACGGCTTCGCGATCACCCGCGACGAGCTCGCACAGGTGGTCGCGGGCAACGACAAACGGCGCTTCACCATAGAAGGTGACCGGATCCGCGCCAACCAGGGCCACACGGTCGAGGTCGACCTGGACCTTCCCGCGGTCGAGCCGCCCGAGATCCTGTTCCACGGAACGGTGGGCTCGCGCGTGGCCGCCATCAGGGAGGACGGCCTGCGGCCGATGACCCGGCACGCGGTGCACCTGTCCCCCGACCGGGAAACCGCGACCCGGGTGGGTGCGCGCCGGGGCAGGCCGGTCGTGCTGGTCGTTCGCTCAGGCGAGATGCACCGGGCGGGTCACGAGTTCCAGATCAGTGCCAACGGCGTCTGGCTGACCGCCCACGTGCCGTCCGCCCACATCTCGTTTCCCGGCTGAGGGGACCTCACCCTCGGCGAGGGGCACCGTTTCCAACGCACTCCAAAGTCTCGGACATCCGCCCCCTCCGGCCCATGCGTGCCCACATTCCAGGTAAACACCTAGGTTTTTCATGCTCGACTCAGCCTGACGGAAGCCGACCGTTGACGTTCCAACATATTCGGGTGTAAATAAAGCTGAAACAACATTGAAACGGCGGTGAATCAACAGCATGTACGCCGAGGAGCGACAGCAGGAGATCCTGCGCCGGGCGCGGACCATCGGACGTGTGGACGTGGTGACGCTCTCGGAGGAGTTCGCCGTCACCACCGAGACGATCCGCCGGGACCTGACCGCGCTGGAGCGCGCGGGTGTGCTGCGGCGCGTGCACGGCGGCGCCATTCCGGTCGAGCGGCTGGGGTTCGAACCCGAGTTAGCCGCCCGCGATGAGGTGATGACGGCGGAGAAGGAGCGTATCGCCAAGGCGGCGCTGGCCGAGTTGCCGCAAGATGGCGCGATCGTGATTGACGCGGGCAC
>NZ_JBEOZN010000046.1:0-69302 GCF_040298085.1 Streptosporangium sp. NPDC001681
ACCCTCGGGCGTGTCTGCTCCCACGGATTCCAGAGCGGCAGGCTGAGGAAGCACCCGCCGGTGGGTCTGCGATCTCGTGTTCAACGTAGCCATCAAAACGCACCTCCTTGAGCTGATGACTAGGGCTGGTCAACGCGGGGCTTCAAGGCGCATCGCTGCGCCTCAAGCCCCCTCTTTCAGGAGGAGGTCGTTGACGAACGGGTTGCGGAACTTGCCCGTGGGGTCGAGGTCGGCGGCCAGCCGCCGGAAGTCCGGTAGCCGGTCGTACCGGGACGCCAGGCGCTCGGGGCCCATCAGGAAGAGCTTGCCCCAGTGGGGGCGGGCCTCGAAGGGCTCCAGCAGATCCTCGATCACGGTGAGCACCCGGCGCACCGCGGGCCAGTCCTTCTTCCAGGTGAAGTGGACCGCGACGACGTCCTGGCGGTAGGAGGGGCTCAGCCACAACTCGTCCGCCGCGACGGTGCGGATCTCCGACACCTGCAGGACGGGGGAGACGACGTCCCTGACCCCGTCCAGCGCGCGGAGCGCGGCCAGGGCGTGGCGGCGCGGGAGCAGATACTCCGACTGGAGCTCCTCCCCGCTGCTCGGGGTGAAGTCCAGGCGAAAGTGCGGCAACCGGTCGTACCAGGGGCCGGGCACCCCCAGTTGCGCGGTGCAGTTGACGGCGGACAGCCCCGGCAGCGGGTGCCGGTCGGCCGGCGCGGCCGTGGCGTCCAGCCAGCGCGACACCGGCTCCCACGGGCCGGGCTCGCCGTCACGCCGCTTCACCCACACCTGGTCGATCACCGGGCCGTCCCATCCGGTGAACATGCTCACGCTGTACCCGGCCGAGGTGATCTCCTCGAAGTGCTCCTCAAGGCGCGCCCAGGGCAGGTTCTCGTAGACGTGCTGCCGCACCTCGAAGGCCGGGACGACGTCGAGGACGACCCTGGTGACGACTCCCAGCGCGCCGAGCCCGACGACCGCCCCCGCGAAGCGATCGCCGTCCCGCTCCCGGCTGAGGAAGGTGACCTCACCGTCGGCGGTGACCAGTTCGAGGCCGGAGACCGCGGTCGCCAGGTTGCCGTTGGCGTCGCCCGAGCCGTGCGTGGCCGTGGCGCAGGCACCGGCGACCGAGATGTGCGGCAGCGAGCCGAGATTGTGCAGCGCGTAGCCCGCACCGTGCAGATAGCGGCTCAGCTCGCCGTAGCGCACCCCGGCGCCGACCGTGACCGTGCCGCGTGCCGGGTCGAGCTCGGGCCCACCCGGCAGACCCTCCAGCGAGACGAGGTCACCGCCGGGACGGTCGGCGATCTCGTTGAAGGAGTGCCGGGTGCCGAGTGCCCGGACGGCGTCGCTGCCGGCGACCAGTTCCTGGAGCTGCTCCATGCTGCCGGGGCGGTGAAACCGCGCGGCGCCGTAGGTGATGTTGCCCGCCCAGTTCAGCAGCCGTCCGGTCAAGTCGTGCCCTCTCTACGCCTCGCGCCAGGCCGTGCACGGCGGATGCGCGCCGCACACGGGTGGCCATGCGAGGGCACGACGACGGCATCACCGCCCCAAGGGTATTTCAGGCTCGTACGGCGGCGGAATGCCCCGCCGCCGGGCAAGCCGATGTTCCGGGGATCGGGCCGCCGTTTCATGACGGGCGGCGGCGGCCCGATCCTCTCCAGACACCGGCGGGTGAGTGCTCTCGTCTCCCGGCCTCTCGAAGGCCAGGACCTAGAAGTCGAAGACCGGACCTGTCGCGGCGTGCATGTCGCACTCGTTGCTGAAGGTCCGCCGGTACTGGATGTACTGGCCGTCCCACGTGCCGGTCGCACTCGCCGTCGTGGGGTCGTACACCCGCGCGCACCCCATCCACGTCGGCCCGACCTGGGCCGGGTCGCCCTGCGCCGGGTAGAGCGCCGCGCACGCGTCCGCCGCGCGCGGGTGCGTCCCGAAGACCGGCGAGCAACTGAGCTGGACGCTACGGATGCCCGACCTGCCCGCGATGGTCAGTGAGAGATCCCTGCCCAGTGGTACGCCCACCGTCACGGGCCACGACGGAATCGGGCGCGGCGGCCACGGGGTCGGCCACGGCGGAAGCGGCCATCCGGTCGGCCTTGGCGGGAACGGGCGCGGCGGCCACGGAGTCGGCCACGGCGGAATCGGGGTCGGGCGAGGTGGGATCGGCTGGCCCCAGGTGCCGGGTGGCCACGGGAGCGGAGGCCGCGGCGGCCACGGAGGTCGTGGGGGTGGGATCATCGACCCGGGTCCCGGAGGCAGTGGCCCCGGCCCCGGAGGCAGCGGCCCCGGCCCCGGAGGCAGCGGCGGTCGCGGGGGCAGCATGATCGATCCGGGTCCCGGAGGCATCGGCCGCGGCGGCCACGGAGGCGGATCGGCGATCGGCCGGCCCACGGCCGGATCGGGTCCGCGGCCCGGCGGTTGCGGCAGCGCGTCCGCGGCGGCCGTCGTGCCGCTGAGAAGGACGAGCCCGGCGGTGGCCAGGCCAAAGATACATCGCATGAATTCCCCCGATGAATACGAATTTCGTACATAGCCGAAAATGTCGCTTTCGGTGTGTTCGGGGGGAGCGAATTACGCCCTGAACTGGAAAGATGCTATGTCGCTAACGATGGGGCACCTCGGAGCGACTCGCCGTGGAATGCCATGAATTCACCAGTTTGGAAAGGCCTCGGCCGAACCCGCTTCGTACCGCCGGTCGCCACTGCGGAAGCAGGATGCCAGGTGACGGCGCCCGCACCGGCGCACGTTCAGAGCGACCGGACGCCCGGCCGTCCCTCCAGCAGGAGGAGCAGCTCGCCGAGGAGTTCCGCCAGCTCCCGCTGCCGCTCCACGGCCAGGCCGGCCAGCAGCGACGCGTCGTAGTCGACCTGCTCGGGGAGCATCCGGTCGATGAGCGTACGGCCCTGCTCGGTGAGCGAGAGGTGGGACACCCGCCCGTCCCGGTCGTCGGGACGGCGGGCCACCAGTCCGCGCTCCTCCAGGAACCGTAGCCGCTTGGTGACGGCGGCGCCGGAGGCGAAGGTCTCCCTGGCGATCTGGCTGGGGGTGAGCTCCCGATCCAGCCGTCGTAGCGCGCCGAGGATGTCGAACTCGGACCGGGTCAGACCGTGCTCGCGCAGCGGCGCGTCGGCGGCCTGCTGGATCAGCAGGGAACAGCGGTTGAGGCGGCCGATCACGGCCATCGGCGCGGTGTCCAGCCCCGGGTGGACGCGCTGCCACTGGCGCATCACCTGCGCGACGATGTCCTCCACGCCCCCGCTTCCCTCACCCGCTGATCGACTTTGAGGCGACTCTATCCCGGGCGGGTCCCCTCAGGCGCGCGAGCGTACGGTGGCCTTCCTGCTCGGCCTGGGCGATCTGTTCCGTCGGCAGCACCCGCTGCCACCACTCGCCGGCGGCGATCTCGGCGGCCTCCCGGAGTTCCACCAGGGCGGCGACGAGCAGGCCTCGGGCCCGGGAGATGTCGCCGGGGCCCGCGGAGCCGCTCTCCAGCAGGTGTCCTGCCGCGGCCTGGGTGACGGCCACCCGGTGCAGGGCGGCGTCGATCCGGCCGGCGGTACGGCGGTTGGTCACCAGCAGGCAGCCGAGCAGTCCCGCCGCGACGCCCACGCAGGTGTCCAGCCAGCGGTCGGCGATCAGCTGCCCGGCGGGCTGGTACCCGGAGAACTCGGTCAGCAGAAGGGCCATCGGGGTCACGCACACCGTGCCGAGCCAGTAGTTCCGGGTGATCAACGCCTCGGTGCAGAACTGGAGGAGCAGCACCAGCAACACCAGCGCGAGCTGCCCGGTGCGGCTGATCGGCAGCAGCAGGGTGAAGGCGAGCAGTCCGAACACGCTGCCGAGGGCGCGCTGCAGCGCCCGCTGCCAGGACAGCATGGCATTGGCCTGGAAGACGGAGGCGGCCATCACGACCGCCCAGTAGGGGTGACCGACCCCCAGCGCCATCGAGGTCAGCCCGGCCAGAGCGGAGCCGACGGCGACCCTGATCCCGATCGGGAACAGCGCGGAGGCCGGATGGAACGCCCGCAGCACACTCGGCTCGCGGCTCCGGACGGCCCGCTCCATCGCGATGCCGGTCAACTCGGCGGCCTCGTTCTCGGTGAGGCTCGTGCGGGGCAGCGGCCGGTTCCGGCGCAGGTCGGTGGCCCAGCCCGTCAGCCGGGCGGCCTCGGTGGTGAAACCCGTCGCGAGGGTCTCCTCGGCGTGTACCAGCAGGCGCTCCAGCGCGCCACGGTTCGGGCTCGCGGGCACCGGCAGGAGAGTGCGCCAGGCGGCGTTCACCACCGCGGCGGCGTCATGGCGGACCCGGGGTACCGGGGTGATCCGCGCCGGGGTGTCGTCCTGGGGGTCGCGTCGCGAGGAGGCCGCCCGCGGGAGCCGCGCGACCGCCTCCAGCGCGCGGGCGACGGCGATCCGCTGGGGGCCCTCGGGCCGGACGAGCGCCGGGGCCATGCAGACCAGAGCGGCAAGGAGGGCGCCCAGCGCGGCGAGCGCCAGGTGGAAGGGCACCTCACTGAGCCGCTGGGGGATGAAGGCACAGGTCGCGGCCATGAAGGTGAAGATCAGGTTCCCGGGCGGGCCGATCCGGGTGGCGTCGCAGACCACCTTGTGCAGGGCGGCCAGCACCGCGGACACGATGATCAGGATCGCGGTGGACCGGGTGAGGCCGGACGTGACGAGCGCCACCCCCACCCCGCCGATCATGCCCAGCGCCACCCAGATCAGGCTGCGCGCCCGCGCCGCGTACGGCAGGCCGTGCGCGTACAGGGCGCACATCGCTCCGGCGGAGGTGTAGACCGCCAGATCCAGCCGGCCCATGGCGAGAAGGATCAGGTCGGGGATCGCCAGCGCGATGACCGCGCTGAGCGCGTGCTTGTGCCAGATGTCGCCGAACCGGCCGAGCCGGAACACTCCCCTCAGCGGCAGCCGCCGCGTCCGTCCGCCCGGCTGTTCCTTCATGATCCCCGTTCATATGATTAGCAAGTGTTTTACCTATAAATTATATGGCGGCAGGACGACCGGTTTCCCCGCCGCCCCGGCCACCTGCCGAGACGACTCGACCGCGCGTCCGCGGGTTACGCGGGAGGCGCGGTCGAATAGGCGACAGATGACCTTGTGGATCGTTGTCGGACGCGTTGCCCCGGCGGGTCGTGCCGGGGACTAGCGGTTGGCGCGGTTGACCGCGGAGATGACGGCCTTGAGCGCGGCGGCGGTGGTGTTGGCGTCGATGCCGACACCCCACAGGGCCTGGCCGGCGATCTCGCACTCGATGTAGGAGGCGGCCTTGGCGTCGGTGCCGGCGCTCAGGGCGTGCTCGGCGTAGTCGAGGACGCGAACCTCGATGCCGACCCTGGCCAGGGCCTCACAGAAGGCGGAGATGGGACCGTTGCCGACACCCTCGACCTCCCGGATCTCCCCGTCGATCCGCAGGTCGGCGCTGATCGCGTCCTTCTCGTCGCCCTGGGAGGCGGTGCGGTGGGCCAGCAGGCCCAGCCGGCCCCACGGGCCGACCTCGTTCGGCAGGTACTCGTCGGTGAAGATCTCGAACATCTGGGCCGGGCTCACCTCGCCGCCGAGGGCGTCGGTGCGGCCCTGGACGACGCGGGAGAACTCGATCTGCAGGCGGCGCGGCAGGTCCAGCTGGTGGTCGGCCTTCATGATGTAGGCGACCCCGCCCTTGCCCGACTGGCTGTTGACCCTGATGACCGCCTCGTACGTACGGCCGATGTCCTTGGGGTCGATCGGCAGGTAGGGGACCGCCCAGGTGAACTCCTCGACCGGGACGCCGGCGGCGGCCGCGTCGCGCTCCAGGTGCTCGAAGCCCTTCTTGATGGCGTCCTGGTGGGATCCGGAGAAGGCGGTGTAGACCAGCTCGCCGCCCCACGGGTGGCGCGGGTGGACGGGGAGCTGGGTGCAGTACTCGGTGATCCGGCGGATCTCATCGATGTCGGAGAAGTCGACCTCCGGGTCGATGCCCTGCGAGAACAGGTTCATGCCCAGCGTGACCAGGCAGACGTTGCCGGTGCGCTCTCCGTTGCCGAACAGGCAGCCTTCGATCCGGTCCGCCCCGGCCAGGTAGCCCAGCTCGGCGGCGGCGACGGCGGTGCCCCGGTCGTTGTGGGGGTGCAGGGAGAGCACGATCGAGTCGCGATAGGCCAGGTTGCGGTGCATCCACTCGATCTGGTCGGCGTAGATGTTGGGCGTGGCCATCTCGACGGTGGCGGGCAGGTTGATGATGACCTTGCGGTCGGGGGTGGGCTGCCACACGTCGTTGACGGCGTCGCAGACCTCCACCGCGTACTCCAGTTCGGTGCCGGTGAAGGACTCCGGGGAGTACTGGAAGTAGATCTCCGTGCCGTCCATCTCGGCGGCCAGCTTCTTGCAGAGCTTGGCGCCCTCGACCGCGATCGCGGTGATGCCCTCGCGGTCCTGGCCGAAGACGACCCTGCGCTGGAGGGTGGAGGTGGAGTTGTACAGGTGGATGATCGCCTGCTTGGCCCCGCGCACCGATTCGAAGGTCCGCTCGATCAGCTCGGGTCTGGCCTGGGTCAGGACCTGGATCACCACGTCGTCAGGGATCAGATCCTCTTCGATGATCTGCCGTACGAAGTCGAAGTCGGTCTGGGAGGCGGCGGGGAAGCCCACCTCGATCTCCTTGTAGCCCAGCTTCACCAGCAGCTCGAACATCTTGAGCTTGCGGTGGGGGTCCATGGGGTCGATCAGCGCCTGGTTGCCGTCACGCAGGTCGACGGCACACCACCGGGGTGCCCGCTCGATGACCTTGTCCGGCCAGGTCCGGTCGGCCAGCCGGATCGGCGCGAAGGACTCATAACGCTTGAACGGCATGGGGCTGGGTTGCTGCTGCGGATACATGCAAAGGCTCCTCGACTGGGAAAACAATCGTGGCCGACACGCATGGCTCGCTCCGCGACGAGGGAGCCGGCCCTTACAGGCCCTCGTCGCGGCAGCTAAGAAGCAGCCCGCGCAGCATGCATAGCACGCTATCAGACGGGTCCGAATGCCCGAGCCCCGGTCTCACATGGCGGAACTCGAAGATCTCCGGGAGTCCTTCCGAGGATGGGCACGCGACGCGAAGCACGTCGGCGCCACCGGCTCGGCTTCCGACGGTACGGTCACCTGAGGAGAACTCTGACAGGGGGAACTGCCATGAGGGACGTCGACATCCTCGCCCACATCAACGAACTCATCGCCGAGGAGCGGGAGCTCCGGAAGAGACTGACTTCGCACTCGATCTCCTCGCATGAGGAGAACAACCGGATCCAGCAGCTGGAGGAGGCTCTCGACCAGGCGTGGGACCTGCTCAGGCAGCGCCGGGCACGCCGCGAGTTCGGTGAGGACCCCGACTCCGCCGCGCCCCGCCCGATCGACGAGGTCGAGGACTACCGTCAGTGACCGCCCGCCCCGAAGGCCCCTGCCGGAGTCGGGGTCGGGGACGGGGACGGTGGGACGGGAGCGGGTTCCGCGGCCGGGCGGCCCTCGCAGCGTGAATCGGCCGGGGTCCGCTGCGAGACCGGGGCGAGCCAGGAGATCACGCTCTGTTCGACGTACCAGCCGTGCAGGTTCGCCCATGTCCTGGGCACCTCGCCGGGGTCGGGGCAGAGCACCTTCGACCGCAGCCGCTCATTGGAGATGAAGCTCACCGCACCGTCACGGTGCAGGACCGTGGTCATCAGGTCGTCACTGGCGACCATGTAGCCCACGAGCACCTCGGAGGACTTCTCCCCGGTGATCTCCAGGGCGATCAGCGGGAGGATCGGCGCCCTCATCACGACCGCGCCGACCAGGAACGGGGTGAACACCGCCATCGCGATCGCGATGCCATGGGTCAGCACCCTGGCCGACGCCGCGGGCACCGGGCCGGTCAGCAGCGGCGCGCACACCGGGGGAAGCGTCAGCAGGATCGCGGTCGCCATGTCCCGCTCGGCGAACGCGGTGACGATGGCGGGCCACAGCAGCACGTACGACAGCACCGCGGCGATCAGCGGCAGCGCGTAGCAGAACGTGGTCCGCAACTCCTCGTGGGCCGGGAACCGCTCGCGCACGATCAGGCCCGCCAGCGCGAGCGACAGCATCATCAGCGTCGGCAGGAAGCGCAGTTGCCAGGTGCCCACGCCCACCACGACGGCCAGGCCCGCGACCCAGCCGGGCAGCCGCCGGGCCGCGCGCACCAGCCATGAGGACCGGCCCGTGCTGATCCAGCAAAGGGTGCCGAGAAGCCGGCCGCCGACGACGACGACGGGCAGCACCCACACCGTGGTCAGCAGGATCGCGCTCAGCATGCCCAGCGGGCTGATGGTCTGCACGAGCAGGAGCAGCGTCTGGGTGTCCTGCCGGCTGGCGTACCACAGCCGCATCACCAGCAGGACGATCGGGAACACCGGCAGCAGCGTGAGGAACCACTCCTGGTTCCTCGGCGCGTCCCTGACCCGCCTGTCGGTCTTCAAGGTGCGGAGGGACAATCCTGGACGGGGAGGGTCCGCTCCCACGGCCAGCGGCGCACCGGCGGGGGAAGCGCGCACGGCTGCTCCGCCTGGGCCACGTTCACCCCCGGGTTGGTCTTCAGCAGCGGCTCGATGTGGGTCTTGTACGCCTCCTCCCAGCGCTGGTTCTGCGGATCGGCGTAGGAACGGTAGAGCGCGAGGTCGACCAGGGTGCGCAGCGCGGCGTTGGGCCCCGCGTTGACAGCCCACATCTCCGTCTTCTCCAGCGCGATGTCGTGGTGGCGCAGGTTCCTGTCCTGCGCGACGAACCCGGCCAGGAGTGCCGCGTCGGTGGTCACCGCGTCGATGTCGCCCCTCTGAAGACGCTCCACGCACTTGCTGATCAGGCCCTCGGCGATGGGATTGCCCCTTATCGCCTTGCTCAGCTCGACCAGGGAGGTCGAGGTCCCGAGCGAGCAGACCTTCTTGCCCTCGAGCTGCCCCAGGGAGGCGACGTGTTCGTCCTCGTAGTCGGATCTGGTCACCACCGACTGCTCGGTGAAGAGGTAGGGCGTGGAGAAGCCGACCGAGGGGTCCGCCTTGCGGTCGGGCGTCACGCTGAAGGTCGCCACCACGAGGTCGACCCTGACGAATTCCCCGTTCTCGTTCCGGGCCTGCATGCGCGCCCTGTCCTCGGTCTCGATGGACATGAACTCGACCTGGTCGCGCCGGAAGCCCAGATCCGCCGCGATCATGTAGGCGATGTCGATGTCGAAGCCCTCGAAGCCGCTGCCGTCCTTCGACCGCAGGGCGATGCCCGGGGTGTCGTCCTTCACCCCGATCCGGAGCCTGTCCTTGCTGAGGAGTCCCGCCTTCTCCCGCAGCTCGGCCTCGGTGGGCGGCCCGTTCACCCATGCGATGGACACCCCGACCACGACCGCTGCGACGACCAGCGCGATCCAGGCCGTCAGCCGGAACCGGCGGAACCCGCGCCTGGCGGGCGTCCCCGGCGGATCGATCCGCGCCCCGGGGTACGCGTCCTCGAAGGGCCGCACATCCCCGGGCCGCGGGTCGCGGCCGTACCTGTCGTCGTCCCACCGGTCACGCTCGTATCGCTCGTCGAACCGGCGCTCCTGACCGTATCTGTCGTCATCCCACCGGCCGCGCTCGTACCGGCCGTCGAAGCGCCGCTCACGGTCATGTCGATCGTCGGACCATCGGTCACGATCGTCACCGGGCGATCCGCCGGTCTCGGCGCCCGATCGCCCCTCGCGCTCGTCGTCGGCCGGCCTGCCGGTCTCGTGGCCGGTCTCGCGGCCGGGCTGCCGGTCGGAGCGACCGTGACTCCCGGGAGGGTCCGGTGTCCCCTCCGCTCGCGTCCCCCCGTCCGCAGGTTCCTCCGCCATGACACCCCCGGACTCCCTTTTTGCTGGGTAGGTTATGCCGCCATCGCCCGCAGCGGGAGGTTCTTCATCAAGAAGAGATCAAATACGACTTTCTTGATATGAAATAGTGCGGTTCACACAGCGAGAAGGCGGTGAATTTCCTCCCCGTGTAATTCCTCCACCGCCCCCGAATGAGCGACGTGCCCGGCGTCGAGGATGAGAAAACGGTCGGCGAGGCGGAGCGCCAGGTCCAGATACTGTTCGACCAGCAGGAGCGACAGGCCGGAGGCGTGCAGCCGCTCGATCGCCTCCTCGATCTCGATGATGATCGAGGGCTGGATGCCCTCGGTGGGCTCGTCCAGGATGAGCAGCCTGGGCCGGGTGACGAGCGCGCGGGCGATCGCGAGCTGCTGCTGCTGTCCGCCGGACAGGAATCCGGCACGCCGCTTGAGCAGCGGCTTCAGCCGGGGAAAGGTCTCCAGCGCCTCCTCCAGCGCCTCCTGCGGGCCACCGGAGGCCTCCAGCGTGACCTGAAGGTTGCCGAGCACGCTGAGCTGAGGGAAGGTCTCGTGCCCCTGGGGGACGTACGCCATGCCGAGCCGTACCCGCTCGTGCGGCGGCAGGCGCGTCACGTCCCGGCCCTCGAAGGTGACCGAACCCGCGGTGGCGGGCAGCACGCCCATCACGGTGTTGAGCAGGGTGGTCTTGCCCACCCCGTTGCGGCCCATCACGCACACCAGTTGCCCTGGCTCCACCCGCAGGGAGACCCCGAACAGCACCCGGGCCCTGCCGTACCCGGCGTCAAGATCCTGTACTGACAGCATCTCCGCGCTTCCTTCCGAGATAGACCTCCTGCACGCGCGGGTCGTCGCGGACCTGGTCCACCGAGCCCTCGATCAGCACCTTGCCCTCGTGCAGGACGGTGACCTGCGAGGCGTACCTGCGCAGGAACTCCATGTCATGTTCGATCACGATCACCGTGTGGTCGTTGGCCACGGACGTCAGCAGCTCGCCGGTCCGTTCCCGCTCGTCCTTCGACATCCCGGCCACCGGCTCGTCCAGCAGGAGCAGCTTGGGGCTCTGGGTGAGCAGCATGCCGATCTCCAGCCACTGCCGCTGCCCGTGGGAGAGCACCCCCGCGGGCCGGTCCGCCAACTCCCGCAGCCCCGTGGTCTCCAGCGCGTCGGCGACGGCCGTGGAGATCCCGCGCCTGCGCCGGGCCAGCGACCAGAGCGGGCGGCGGAAGGAGGCCGCCAGGTCGAGGTTCTCCAGGACCGTGAGCTCCTCGAAGACCACCGAGGTCTGGAAGGTACGCCCGACGCCGAGCCTGACGATGCTGTGCTCGCGCAGGCCGGCCAGGCTGCGGCCGTCGAAGACGACCTCGCCGGTGGTGGGGCGGGTGAGGCCGGTGATGACGTCGATGAGCGTGGTCTTCCCCGCGCCGTTGGGGCCGATCAGGAAGCGCAGTTCCCCCGCCTCGACGGTCAGGTCGATGCCGTCGATGGCGCGGAAGCCGTCGAAGACCACCGACAGCCCGCGTACCTCGATGATCGGGCTCATCCGACCTCCTCCATGACTCTCCTGCCGGGGGCGTCGTCCGCAGGCGGGGGTTCCGGGGCCGTGGGGCGCTTCGACCGCCGGGCCAGGGCGTCGCGGGCCGACGCCGCCAGGCCGAGGATCCCTCTGGGGGCCAGGGTCATCACGAGGATGAACAGCGCGCCCTGCAGGTAGAGCCAGCCGTCCGCGAACTGCTCGCTGAAGGAGGTCTTGGCGTACCCCATGACGACCGCGCCGAGGACGGCCCCGGCGAGGGCGAACCTGCCGCCCACCGCGACCGCGACGACGAGTTCGAGCGAGGGGACCACCCCCAGCAGCGCGGGCGAGATGATGCCGACCACCGGCACGAACAGGGCACCCGCCAGCCCGGCCATGCCCGCGGAGATCGCGAAGACGACGGTCTTCACCCTGGCCGGGTCGTAGCCGAGGAACCTGACACGGTCCTCGCCGTCCCTGATCGCGACGAGCAGCCGCCCGAAGCGGCTGCCCACCAGCTGGCGGGCACCGAGGTAGAGCAGCCCGGTGACGATCGCGACCACGAAGTAGAGCCCGCGCTGGGTGGAGTCCGCCGCCAGGTCCTGGCCGAACAGGTCGAAGAAGTTGGTCAGACCGTTGGTGCCGCCGGTCAGGCCCTGCTGGCCGACGAGCAGGATGACGAACGCGGCGGCGAGCGCCTGGGTGAGGATCGCGAAGTACGCGCCGCGCACCCGCTGGCGGAACACCAGCAGGCCCAGCACAGTGGCGATCAGCATCGGCCCGAGTACGACCATGGCCAGCGCGAACACCGGGTTGGCGAACGGTTTCCAGAGCGCGGGCAGCTGCTCGACCCCGCTCCAGACCATGAAGTCGGGCAGGTCTCCCTGGGCGTCCACCAGCTTCAGGTGCATGCCCATCGCGTAGCCGCCGAGCCCGAAGAACACGCCCTGGCCGAGGACGAGCATGCCGCCCTGCCCCCAGGCCAGTCCGATGCCCAGGGCGATGATCGCGAAGCAGAGGTACTTGGCCAGCAGGCCGAGGCGGAAGGGTTCCAGCAGCAGCGGTGCGACGACCAGGGCGAGCACGGCCACCGCCGCGAAGAGCCCCGGCCCTCTGAGGCGGGTGAGATTCACGTGAGCGCCCTTGATCGGAGTACGAACAGGCCCTGCGGGCGGAACTGGAGGAAGGCGATGATCGCGGCGAACACGATGACCTTCGCCAGGCTGGCGTCACTCCAGAACTCGGCGTAGGAGTTGAGCAGGCCGAGGCCGGCGGCGGCGATGACGGCGCCGCGCAGCTGGCCGAGCCCTCCGGCGACGACCACCAGGAAGGCGTCGACGATGTAGTAGGTGCCCAGCGCCGGGCCGACGGGGCCGATGAGGGTGAGCGCCACCCCGGCGACCCCGGCCAGCCCT
This sequence comes from Streptosporangium sp. NPDC001681, assembly GCF_040298085.1. NCBI lineage: Bacteria > Bacillati > Actinomycetota > Actinomycetes > Streptosporangiales > Streptosporangiaceae > Streptosporangium > Streptosporangium sp. NPDC001681. Next base: position 12,760 of record NZ_JBEOZN010000046.1, read on the forward strand.
GAGCCGATGAAGAAGGTCCGCTGGTCCACCCGGGCGGTGTTGATGCCGCTGACCGCGGCCAGCTGCCGGTTCTGCATCACGGCCTGCATCCGGCGGCCGGCGCCGGTGCGGTTCATGTAGGCCCAGACGCCGATGACCGTGGCGACGGCCAGGCCGAAGATGAACAGCCGGTTGTACGGCAGGGACGCGATGCCGCCCTGCAGCCAGGTGGGTGCCTGGACCTGCACGTTGGGCGCCCCGAACAGGTCGCGGGCGAGTTGCTGGAGCACGAGGCTGACGCCCCAGGTGAGCAGCAGGGTGTCGAGCGGGCGGCCGTAGAAGTGCCGGATCGCGGCCCGTTCCAGGATGAGCCCCATCAGCCCGGCGACCAGGAAGGCGACGGGCAGGGCCACGATCACCGCCATCCGGCCGGTGAGGTCCTGGAGCAGGTAGGCGGTGTACGCCCCGGCCATGATGAACTCGCCGTGGGCCATGTTGATCACGCCCATCTGACCGAACGTGAACGTCAGCCCGAGGGCGATGAGGAGCAGCACGGCGCCGATGGACAGGCCGATCGGGAGCTGGTTGAGAAAGGCCTCCACCGAAGGTCCCCTTCCTACGAGTGTGTGGCTCCGGAACCGGGCCGCGCCGCGTCGTGGGCGCGCCATGGTGCTTTCCGTGATCTGGTCACGGCCCGGTCCGGAGCCGGTCTTGAGGGGGGTCAGCCGGTGGCCAGGCCACTCGCCCAGGGGTAGCCCTTGAGGTAGGGGTCGGGCTTGATCGGCTGGCCGGAGTTCCAGACCTCCTTGATGAGGCCGTCGGGCTGGATCACCCCGATCCTGGCCGTCTTGTACATGTGCTGGTTCTCACCGTCGATGGTGACGAGGCCCTCGGGACGGTCCAGCGCGATGCCGCCCGCCGCCTTCCTGACCGCCTCGACCTCGACGCTGCCGGCCTTCTTGACGGCCTCGGCCCAGAGGTAGACGGCGTTGTATCCGGCCTCCATCGGGTCGGAGGTCACCTTGTCCGTGCCGTACTTGGCCTTGAACGCGGCGACGAACTTCTCGTTGGCCGCGTTCTCGGTGGTCTGGTAGTAGTTCCAGGCGACGGGGTGGCCGGCGATGTTGTCGACGCCGATGCCCTTGACCTCCTCCTCGGCGACGCTCACCGACAGCACGGGCATCTTCTCCGCGGTGACCCCGGCGCTGTTGAGCTGCTTGAAGAAGGCGACGTTGCTGTCGCCGTTGAGGGTGTTGAAGACGGCGTCCGGCTTGGCCTGGAGGACCTTGTTGGTCAGCGTGCTGTACTCGGTGTGGCCGAGCGGGGTGTACTCCTCACCGAGGATCTCCATGTCGTTCGCCGCCGCGTACGCCTTGATGATCTTGTTGGCGGTCCGGGGGAAGACGTAGTCGCTGCCGACCAGGAAGATCTTCTTCTTGCCCTGTTCCTTGAGGTAGTCGAGGCCGGGGATGATCTGCTGGTTGGTGGTGGCGCCGGTGTAGAAGATGTACGGCGAGCTCTCCAGGCCCTCGTACTGCACCGGGTACCACAGCAGGGCCTTGCTCCGCTCGAAGACCGGCAGCATCGCCTTGCGGCTGGCGGAGGTCCACCCGCCGAAGGTGGTGGCGACCTTGTCCTGGCGGATGAGCTTGGTGGCCTTCTCCGCGAAGGTGGGCCAGTCGGACGCGCCGTCCTCCACCACGGGGACCAGCTTCTTGCCGAGCACTCCCCCGGCGGCGTTGATCTCCTCGATGGCGAGCAGTTCGGCGTCCCTGACGGTCACCTCGCTGATGGCCATGGTGCCGCTCAGCGAGTGCAGGATGCCGACCTTGATGTCTCCGTCACCGCCACTCGCGGCGGCCGCGTCCTTGTTCGCAGGGGCTTCACCGCCGCAGGCGGTCAGCGTCGCGGCCAGCGCCGCGACGGCCACCACGGAGCACCATGCTGTCTTCCTCAATGACTTTCCTCCTTGCCGGTACGGCCCCCGCACCGATCTATCTGCCGCCAAGGTGACTGAGTGAGGTTTCCCGCCTAGTTCGCAGTTGTTAATTGCGGTTTACCGGCATATCACCGCCGTGACAGAGCACGGCGATGCAGACAGGCTGCACACACTTGTACAGACAAATCACGAACCGACGTGATACTGAGCAGCGGTAATGAGTTTCCGGTGCGCGCAATCTGAATGACAGTCGTCATACACCATGCCGTTACCGGGGCGCTTCAGGCTTATCTCGCCTCAAGAACCCCATAAGGAGCCTGAATGCGCCGGTTATTCATGGTGGCGGCAGCCGTAGTGACACTCGGTCTGACAAGCGGCCTGGTGAACGTCCCTGCCTTCGCCGCCGCGGACGGCACGCTGAACGTCATCTCGGCTTCGGTGAAGGCCGGTGAACCGATCAGCCTGACCTACTCCACCCCCCGCCCCGACCCGAAGAACTGGATCGGCCTGTATACGGACCCCGGCAACGGCCCGGTCGCCGAGAAATACGTCGGCCCCTCCCTGAAGTGGGTCTACATCCCCGAGGGCTCCGGCACCGCCACGCTGCCCACCAACGGTCTCGAACCGGGTGACTACGTCGCCTACTCCCTGGCCAAGGACGGCTATGCCTGGCTCGCCCAGCCCGTCAAGTTGAAGATCGTGAGTGCCGAACCGCTGCACTTCGTCAGCGACCGCGTCCCGTTGCGCAACGCCCGCGCGCTGAAGCCGTACGCCGCGACCGTCGGCGGCCTCACCCGGGGTGACGCCGAGGGCCTGACGTTCCGCAAAATCTCCGGGCCCCGCTGGGTCACCGTCGGCTCGGACGGCAGTATCTCGGGCACCCCGCGCCCGCCGGACGCGCTCCGGCCCGCGGCCGTGCGGATCGAGGCGCGCAACGGCGCCGGCGAGACCGCCTCGGTGACCGCGGCGATCGAGGTCAGGGTTCCGGGCGCCAAGCTCGTGCCCGACCTCAAGGCGATGAGCTGGAACCTCTGGCACGGCGGCAGCCAGGTGAAGGGCGCCCGCGAGAAGCAGCTGAAGTTCCTGCTCGACCACGACGTGGACGTGGTCGGTATGCAGGAGACCTCCGGCACCTCCGCGAAGGAACTGGCCGAGGCGCTGGGGTGGGAACACTTCCAGGCCGGGAACGACCTGGGCATCGTCAGCCGCTACCCGATCACCTCGCGCGGCCCGCTCCCGGCCGCGTCGGGACTGGCCGGGATCACCGCCAGGATCCGGGTCGACGACCAGCACAGGCAGGACGTCGTCATCTGGAACGTCCACCTCGGCTACACGCCCTACGGTCCCTACGACGCCTGCTTCGGGAAGATGAGCCACGAGCGGCTCCTGGCCAACGAGGTCTCCTCGGGGCGCACCCCGCAGATCACCGCGGTCCTCGCGGCCATGCAGTCCGACCTGCGGGACGCGAAGCGGACCCCCGTCCTGCTGACCGGTGACTTCAACGCTCCCTCACACCTGGACTGGACGCCCGCGACCAGGCGCTGCGGCTATGACTCCGTGGCCTGGCCCGCCTCGGTCCTGCCGGAGCAGGCGGGCCTGAAGGACTCCTACCGGGTCGCCCACCCCGACCCGGTCGCCGCCCCCGGCATCACCTGGTCACCGATCTACCCGACCTTCACCGGCGGCTACGGCCACGACGCCCACAAGGGCGAGCCGGAGCCGCAGGACCGGATCGACTTCGTACACTACGCGGGCGATCTCCGGGTGCTGGACTCCAGCGCCCTGGTCGAGGGCACCCCCGCCCCCATCCCCGGCCACTCCGGCAATGCCTGGACCTCCGACCACGCCGCGGTTCTGACCACCTTCAGGATGCGTTGACCCGGCGCACCGAACCTCCCCGCGGAGGAAGGGCGGCTCCATGCCGCCCTTCCTTCGTTCGTACAGCCCGCGCCACCTGGAAACCGACACGACATCGACGTGCAACGTCACCGAAACCACCGGTTCCTATGGTCCGGGAATGCGGCTCACACCACACGAGCAGGAACGCCTGCTCATCCACGTCGCCGCCGGTCTCGCCCGCGACCGCAGGTCACGTGGCCTCCGGCTCAACCACCCCGAGGCCACCGCGATCATCGCGTCCTTCCTCATGGAGGGGGCCAGGGACGGGCGGACCGTCGCCGAACTGATGGAGGCGGGGCGCAAGGTGCTCTCCCGCGACGACGTCATGGAGGGGGTGCCCGAGATGCTGTCGTCCGTGCAGATCGAGGCCACCTTCCCCGACGGCACCAAGCTCGTCACCGTCCACCAGCCGATCCCGTGACCCCGAAGAGCGGTGAGCGCCGATGACACCCGGCGAGATCCTGTACGGCGACACGCCCATCCCGCTCAACCCGGGCCGCGAGCGCGTCACCGTCCGCGTCGTCAACACCGCGGACCGGCCGATCCAGGTCGGCTCGCACTACCACTTCTCCGCGTGCAACCCCGGCCTGGAGTTCGACCGCCAGGCGGCCTGGGGCACCCGGCTCGACGTCCCCGCAGGTACGGCGGTGCGGTTCGAACCCGGTGTGGAGCGCGACGTGACCCTCGTGCCGATCGGCGGGCTGCGGATCGTCCCCGGTCTCCGTCCCGAATGGGCCGGACCTCTCGATGGGAGTCCCGGTGTTCATTGAACGATCCCGCTACGCCGCGCTCTACGGCCCCACCGTCGGTGATCGGATCAGGCTGGCGGACACCGACCTGCTCATCGAGGTCACCGAGGACCTGTCGACGGGGCCCGCCGGAGCGGGCGACGAGGCGGTCTTCGGCGGCGGCAAGGTCATCAGGGAGTCGATGGGCCAGGCCAGGACCACCAGGGCCGAGGGCGCGCCCGACCTGGTGATCACCGGCGCGGTGATCCTCGACCACTGGGGCGTGGTCAAGGCGGACATCGGAGTCAGGGACGGCCGCATCGTGGCGATCGGCAAGGCCGGAAACCCCGACACCATGGACGGTGTCCATCCGGACCTGGTGATCGGCCCCTCGACCGAGATCCTCGCGGGCAACGGGAAGATCCTGACCGCCGGGGCGATCGACTCCCACGTCCACCTGATCTGCCCGCAGATCCTCGACGAGGCCCTCGCCGCGGGAGTGACGACCATCGTGGGCGGCGGCACCGGACCTGCCGAGGGCACCAAGGCCACCACCGTCACCGGCACCTGGTATCTCGCCCGGATGCTGGAGTCTCTCGACTCCTACCCGATCAACGTCGCGCTGCTCGGCAAGGGCAACACGGTCAGCCGCGAGGGGCTGCTGGAACAGCTCCGCGCCGGAGCCTCCGGTTTCAAGCTGCACGAGGACTGGGGCACCACTCCGGCCGCCATCGACGCCTGCCTGTCGGTGGCCGATGCCACCGGCACCCAGGTCACGATCCACACCGACACCCTCAACGAGGCCGGGTTCGTGGAGTCGACGCTGGCGGCGATCGGCGGCCGGATGATCCACGCCTACCACACCGAGGGAGCCGGCGGCGGGCACGCGCCCGACATCATCCGGGTCGCCTCCTACGGCAACATCCTGCCGTCCTCGACCAACCCGACCCGCCCGCACACCGTCAACACGCTCGACGAGCACCTCGACATGCTGATGGTCTGCCACCACCTCAACCCGTCCATCCCCGAGGACCTGGCGTTCGCCGAGTCCCGGATCCGGCCGTCCACGATGGCGGCCGAGGACATCCTGCACGACATGGGCGCGATCTCGATGATCGGCTCGGACTCGCAGGCGATGGGCCGGGTGGGCGAGACGATCATCCGGACCTGGCAGACCGCGCACGTGATGAAGCGCCGTCGGGGGGCTCTGCCGGGTGACGGCCCCGCCGACAACCTCCGGGCCCGGCGCTACGTCGCCAAGTACACGATCTGCCCGGCCGTGGCCCACGGCCTGGACGGCGAGGTCGGCTCGGTGGAGACCGGCAAGCTGGCCGACCTGGTCCTGTGGGACCCGGCCTTCTTCGGTATCAAACCGAACCTGGTGGTCAAGGGCGGTGTGATCGCCTACGCCCAGATGGGCGACGCGAACGCCTCCATCCCGACCCCGCAGCCGGTCATGCCGCGCCCGATGTTCGGTGCCGCCCCAGTCACCGCCGCCGCCACGTCCGTCCACTTCGTCGCCCCGCCGGCGATCGAGGACGGCCTCGCCGACCGGCTGGCCGTACGCAGGCGCCTGCTGCCGGTGGCCGACGTCCGCCGCAGGGGCAAGGAGAGCATGCCGCTGAACGACGCCATGCCCAGGATCGACGTCGACCCCGACACCTTCGCGGTCAGCGTCGACGGCGACCTGATCGAACCCGCCCCCGCCGAGACCCTGCCCATGACCCAGCGCTACTTCCTGTTCTGATCTCCTGCCCGGCCGAAGGGAGCCCCAGATGAACGCCGCGCTGCTGCTGCTGGCCGATTCCCGGCTGCCCGCCGGGGGGCACGGTCACTCCGGTGGCGCCGAGGAGGCGGTCAGGATCGGCGCGATCCACGACCTCGCCGGCCTCGCCGCCTTCCTGCGGGGCCGACTGGCCACCGCGGGCCTGGTGACGGCCGCCCTCGCCGCCGCGGCCTGCGATCTCGGCGCGTCTCCCCCCGCGGCGACCGGCCGCCCGGAGTGGACGCGGCTGGACGCGGAGGCGGACGCCAGGATCTCCTCGCCCGCCCAGCGGGAGGCGAGCCGCACCCAGGGCAGGCTGCTGCTGCGGACCTCGCGGAGGATCTGGCCCTCCCCGGTGCTCGACACACTGGCCGGGGCGCTGCCCCAGGGCGCCCACCACCCCCTCGCGCTCGGCGCGGTGGCGGCCGTGGCGGGATGTTCCCCCGCCGAGGCCGCCCTCGCGGCGGCCTACACCTCCGTCACCGGGCCCGCCACGGCGGCGGTACGGCTGCTCGGCCTCGACCCCGTCGCCGTCCACCGACTGCTCGCCGATCTCGCCCCGGCCTTGGAAAGGGTCGCGGCCACCGTCCCCACCGGCTGGGAGGCACTGCCCGCGCATGCCTCCCCCGCGCTCGACCTGCTCGCCGAACAACACATTCGTGCGGATCTACGGCTTTTCGTCTCCTGACGACCACCTGGAAGGACGGTGACCCACATGGGCGCCAACCACGACGACCACCACCACGCGGCCGACCCGCACGGCCGGGCGTTACGCCTGGGCATCGGAGGCCCCGTCGGCAGCGGCAAGACCGCGCTGACCGCGGCGCTGTGCCGGACGCTCGGCCCGTTCATGCACCTGGGCGTGGTCACCAACGACATCTACACCACCGAGGACGCCGACTTCCTGCGCAGGGCGGGCGTGCTCGACCCGGAGCGGATCGTCGCCGTGCAGACCGGGTGCTGCCCGCACACCGCCATCCGGGACGACATCGCGGCCAACCTCGACGCGGTGGAGACCCTGGAGGAGCGGTTCGGCCCGCTCGACCTGGTGATCGTGGAGAGCGGCGGGGACAACCTCACCGCCACCTTCAGCAGGGGCCTGGCCGATCGGCAGATCTTCGTGCTGGACGTGTCCGGCGGCGACAAGGTCCCGCGCAAGGGCGGCCCCGGCGTGACGACGGCCGACCTGCTCGTGATCAACAAGACCGATCTGGCCCCGATGGTCGGCGCGGACCTCACGGTCATGTCACACGACGCGGCGGCCGTACGGGACGGCAAACCCGTGCTTTTCACCTCGATCAGGGAGGATCCACGAGCGTACGCGGTCTCCAAATGGGTCACCGGCCTCGTCGAGTCCTGGGCCCACGAGCACTCCCACGCCTGACCCATGCCCCGCACCGACCCGGTCCCCGCACCCGCCCTGCCCGCTCCGGCGCCGGCGGGGTCCGTACCACGGCCGGAGCAGGCAGGACGGCGGGCGATGAGGGCGCGGGCGGCGATCGCCACCCGGCGGGACGCGGCCGGCCGGACCGTCCTCGCCACGATGCGTTCCGGCCCACCGCTCACGCTGCGGGCGACCGCGCCCGGCCGGGTGCACCTGGTGTCCACCGCGGCGGGTCCGCTGGGCGGTGACGATCTGGCCCTCGACATCGAGGTGGCGCCGGGAACCGAACTGGAGGTGCGGTCGGTCGCGAGCACTCTGGTGCTGCCCGGCCCCGCGGGGGCCGAGTCACTGATGACGATCACGGCCCGGGTCGGCGCGGGCGCCTCGCTCAGGTTCGCGCCAGAACCGACGGTGCTCGCGGCGGGCTGCCTGCACCGCATGGTCGTCCGGCTCGACCTGGCCGAGGACGCGCGGGTGCGCTGGCGCGAGGAGATCGTCTTCGGCCGGTACGGCGAACGCCCCGGACGCTGCCACTCACGCTTCGACGCCGTTCTCGGAGGGGTCCCGCTGCTCCGGCAGGAGTTCGTGGTGGGCGACCCGGAGATCGACGGCAGTCCCGCCGTCTACGGCGACGCCCGCTGCGTGGGCAGCATCCTGATCACCGGCCGGGCGCCGGAGACGGTGGTCGGCCAGGGCTGGGCCGCCCTGCCCCTGGCCGGGCCGGCCACCCTGGTCTCCGCGCTCGGCCGGGACGCGGTCGAGCTGCGGCGACGGCTCGGGCACGGAGAGGAGGCCATCACCGACCGCCGCTGAGGGGCACTGAGGGAGCACTGAGGGAGCACTGCCAGGGCCCCCGGGACCGGGCCCGCACAGCCGCGGCTCGCGCCGCCGTGCCGGGAACCGTCAGTCGTAGAAACCCAGGCGGCGGAGCTGCTTGGGGTCGCGCTGCCAGTCCTTGGCGACGCTGATGCGCAGGTCGAGGTAGACGCGGGTGCCGAGGAGCGCCTCGATCTGCCGGCGGGCGCGGCTGCCGACATCCTTCAGCCGGGAGCCCTTGTGCCCGATCACGATGGCCTTCTGGGACGGACGCTCGACGAACATGTGAGCGTAGATGTCGAGGAGGTCGTCACGCCCCTGTCTGGGAAGCATCTCATCGACGACCACCGCGATCGAATGCGGCAACTCGTCGCGCACCCCCTCCAGGGCCGCCTCCCGGATCAGCTCGCCGACCAGCACCTGCTCGGGCTCGTCGGTGAGCTGCCCTCCCTCGTACAGCGGCGGGCTCTGGGGCAGGCGCTGGACCAGCACGTCGGCCAGCACGTCGAGCTGCTCACCCGACTGCGCGGAGACCGGCACGATGTCATCGAACTCGGCGAGCTGGGAGACCGCGAGCAGCTGCGCGGCGATCTGCTCGCGGGTCGCCAGGTCGCACTTGGTCACCACGGCGACCACCGGGGTCTTCTTGACGCCCGCGAGCTTCTCGGCGATGAACCGGTCGCCCTTGCCGATGGGCTCGTTGGCGGGCACGCAGAAGCCGATCACGTCGACCTCGGTGAGGGTGGAGAGCACCAGGCTGTCCAGCCGCTCACCCAGGAGCGTGCGGGGCCGGTGCAGGCCCGGCGTGTCGACGATGACGAGCTGGGAGTCGGGACGGTGCACGATGCCACGGATGGCCCGGCGGGTCGTCTGGGGCTTGGAGGAGGTGATCGCCACCTTCGTGCCGACCAACGCGTTCATCAGCGTGGACTTGCCGACGTTGGGCCGGCCGACGAAGCAGGCGAAACCGGCATGGAAATCAGCAGCTGAGGAACTCACGTCAACCATTGTCGCCGATGCCGGACTCAGCTCTGACGCGGTGTCCCGTCAGGACCGGCCACGAGCAGGGTCTCGGCACCCAGGTCGCGGACCGCCCGCGTGTCGTCGTCGGAGGGCCCCTCACCCGCGGTGACCAGCGCGGCCGCCTCCAGCGACTCCGCTCCACCGGACACCGCCATCGCCACGGCGACCTGGATCGCCGACAGGGTCAGCGACGGCAGCGCCACGTTGGTCGCCGAGTAGGTCCGGCCTGTCTCGTCCCGTACGGCCGCGCCCTCGGCGGCTCCGTTGCGTGCACGGGCGGAACGGGCCAGCACGATGATCTTCTTGTCCTCGGGATCGAGGGTCGCGTCACTCACAGCACAAGGGTATTCAGCTCCCGGCGCCAAGGGCGACACGGGTGCGGCCCCGGCACCAAAACGACACGGCTGCCGCCTCGCTCAGGCGGCGACCTCGTCGACCAGCAGACGGACGAGCTCCCGGGTGCGCTCGGCGTCGACGTCCCTGACACCGGCGTGCACCAGTGAGATCAGGGTGTGGCCGCTGAGGGCGAACACCAGGTGCATCTCGTACGGATATCCGTTCAGCCTGCCGTTCAGCCGCCTGGCCTGCACCTCGTCACCGACCCCTGCCAGGTTCAGGGGGGAGACCCGAAGGGCGGTGCCGCGGCCCGCCACCTGGGCACGTGCGACCGGACAGCCGCTCAGCGCCTCCGTGAGCTCGTTGAAGTGAAGCTCGGCGTCGTCACCGCGGTAGGAGGCCAGGCCGAATCCGGCCAGCTCCCCGACCCCGTCACCCTGGTAGGTCACGGCCGCCCGCGCCCCCAGCGCCCGCTGCGGCGGCCTGCCTCCCGCGGTGTCGAGAACGAGCCGGCAGTCCTCGTTCACCGGCTGGAACGGGGCGCGCCAGCCGTCCTGCGGACGGGCCGAGAACCCGTCGGGCAGCCCTCGCGTCTCGTCGAGCACTCCCCGCAGCCGGTTCAGCTCCGCGGCGCCGTCCATCGCGTCGCCGGCCCCCGCTCCGCCGGCGCATCCGGCCGCCCCGCCCACGATAAATCCACATAACACCACAAAAGCGACAATATTCATCCCCCGCGTCATGACCATCCCCCCGATGTCATGTGCGAGGCGTCTCGTCCTCGCCGATTCGCTTTCTTCCCCGTCCGCAAAAGCGGCAATCATTAAGAAACGCCTAAGGGTGCCCTCAACCGTATTTCACGGTCGAGAACACCCCTAAGCGAGTGACGCAGGACAGCCACGAAGCCCTACGTGAACTCTTCTCCCCCATGGGCCGACCCGCGCGCCACGAACCCCTCCGGACGCGGGGATCTCCCACCGGCTCCCGCGCGACCAGGTGCCGTGCGAGAAGCATCCCCCGTGCCGCTTGCAGGGCACTTGCGGACGACTTGGGGCGAATCCACCGCCCCGACCCGTCACTGGTCGGGGGAGGCCGAGACCGAGTCGGGCTCCGCGGGGGCGATCCTGGTGACGAGGACCGTGCCGATCCGGTTGCGGCGCCCGGCGAGGCTCTCCGCCGTCAGGCTGAGACCCTCCACCACCGCCTGGGAACCGGCGATCGGCACCCGGCCCAGCGCGTGTGCCAGCAGCCCTCCGACGGTCTCGACGTCGTCGACCTCCAGTTCGATGCCGAACAGGTCTTCCAGATCGTCCACCGGGAGCCTGGCGGTCACCCGCACCGCGCCGCCCTCGAGCGGCTCCACCCTGGGGACCTCCTGGTCGTACTCGTCGGTGATCTCACCGACGATCTCCTCCAGGATGTCCTCGATGGTGACCAGGCCGGCCGTGCCACCGTACTCGTCGATGACGATGGCCTGGTGGATCTGGCGGGCCTGCATCTCGCGCAGCAGCTGGTCGATCGGCTTGCTCTCCGGCACGTAGGTGGCCGGGCGCATGATGGACTCCACCGGCTCGGCGCGCCCGTCGTCACCGGTGTCCTGCACCCGGCGTGCGATGTCCTTGAGGTAGGCGATACCGATGACGTCGTCCTCGTTCTCGCCGACCACGGGAATCCGGGAGAAACCGCTGCGCAGCGCGAGGGACATGGCCTGGCTCAGCGTCTTGCCGCGCTCGATGAACACCATGTCGGTGCGGGGCACCATGACCTCGCGGACCAGGGTGTCGCCGAGCTCGAAGACCGAATGGATCATCTCCCGCTCGTCTGGCTCGATGACCCTGCGCTCCTCGGCCAGATCGACCAGGTCCCGCAGCTCCGCCTCGGAGGTGAAGGGGCCCTCGCGAAAGCCCTTGCCCGGCGTCACCGCGTTGCCGAGCAGGATGAGCAGCTTGGGCAGGGGGCCGAAGATCCGGGTCAGGCCGTACACCACGGGGGCGCTGGCGAGCGCGATGGGCTCGGCGTGCTGGCGGCCCAGCGTGCGCGGGGAGACCCCGACGATCACGTAGCTGATGACGATCATGACCGCCGCCGCCGCGGCGTAGGCCCAGCCCTGGTCCCCGAGCCAGTCGATGAAGAGCAGCGTGCCGATCACCGTGGCGACCAGCTCGCAGCTCAGCCGGAGCAGGAGCAGGAGGTTCAGGTAGCGCGGCGGGTCGGCGACGATGGCCTGCAGACGCACCGCGCCCCGGCGGCCGTCACGGACGAACTCCTCCGCGCGAACCCTTGAGATACGAGTCAGAGCCGTCTCCGCGCTGGCGATCAACCCGCCGACCACGACGAGGACGACGGCGGAGAACAACCACCCGTTGGCGAGGTTCACCGCTGGGGGCGCACCTCCTGCCACGACTCCAGAAGCTCGCCCTGAAGGCCGAACATCTCCTTGTGCTCCTCGGGCTCGGCGTGGTCGTAGCCGAGCAGGTGGAGGATGCCGTGCGTGCACAGCAACTCCAGCTCGGCCTCGGTGCCGTGCCCGGCCTCGGCCCCCTGCTTGGCGGCCACCTGCGGGCAGAGCACCACGTCACCGAGGAGCGCCGGGTCGGTGGGCGAGTCACCCTCCTGCCGTGCCCCCGCGCCCGGTCCCGGCCGCAGCTCGTCCATCGGGAAGGCGAGCACGTCCGTGGGGCCCGGCTCCCCCATCCACCGTTCGTGCAGAACCGACATGGTCTCCTCGTCGACGACCAGGATCGACAGCTCGGCGAGCGGGTTGATGCCCATCCGCTCCAGCACATGCCCGGCCAGCGAGACGATGAGCCCCTCGTCGATCTCGACGCCGGACTCGTTGTTGACCTCGACGCTCACAGGTCCCCCCCTGCTTCCCCCGTGCCGCGCGACCCGCTCCGGAATCGTTCCGCGCTCATGTCCTCTCCCGAGGACGCTGCTTGACCATGCCCTTGATCTGCTGCGGCGCGCGCTGGCGCTGCGTCTCGTCATAGCGCCCGTACGCGTCCACGATGTCGCCCACCAGCTTGTGGCGCACCACGTCGTCGCTGGTCAGACGGCTGAAGTGGATGTCAGAGATGCCTTCGAGGATGTCCTGGACGACCCGCAGACCGCTCTGCGTGCCGTTCGGCAGGTCGACCTGGGTGACGTCGCCGGTGACGACGATCTTCGAGTTGAACCCCAGCCGGGTCAGGAACATCTTCATCTGCTCCGGCGAGGTGTTCTGCGCCTCGTCCAGGATGATGTAGGCGTCGTTGAGCGTGCGGCCCCGCATGTAGGCGAGGGGGGCCACCTCGATCGTGCCCGCGGCCATCAGCCGGGGGATCGACTCGGGATCGAGCATGTCGTGCAGCGCGTCGTAGAGCGGGCGCAGGTAAGGGTCGATCTTCTCGTAGAGCGTTCCCGGCAGGAAGCCCAGCCGCTCGCCCGCCTCGACCGCGGGGCGGGTGAGGATGATCCGGTTGACCTTCTTCTCCTGGAGGGCCTTCACGGCCTTCGCCATCGCGAGGTAGGTCTTGCCCGTGCCGGCCGGGCCGATGCCGAAGACGACGGTGAACTTGTCGATCGCGTCGACGTACCGCTTCTGGTTCACGGTCTTCGGGCGGATGGTCCGGCCCCGCGAGGAGATGATGTCCAGCGAGAGCACCTCGGCGGGACGGTCGGAGGTCATCCGCAACATGGCGATGCTGCGCTCGACCGCGTCGACCGTGAGCTGCGCGCCTCCGCGGACGAGTTCGGACATCTCCTCGAAGAGCCGCACCACGGTGCTGCTCTCCTCCGGGCTGCCGGTGACGGTGATCTCGTTGCCCCGGACGTGGATGTCGGCGCGAAAGGCGCCCTCGATGACGCGCAACAGCTCATCGCGCGAGCCCAGCAGGCTGACCATCGACTGATCGTCCGGAATCACCACCTTTGCCTGAGTCCGGCTGGAACCCCTGGACCTCGGCGACGTTCTGCTGGAATCGTTTGTCTCGGACATGAGCTGGCCCTACGGCCTGTTCGCCTCCAGATATAGGCGTGGAACTTCAACGCCATCGTATCCGTGATCGCCAGGATCGCGCTTGCCGGTTTTCAGCCGGGCGGCCACTTCAGCCCGCGCCCCCCGATCACGTGTCCATGCACGTGGAAGACGGTCTGACCGGCCTCGGGTCCGGTGTTGAACACCAGCCGGTAGCCCGATTCCGCGACTCCCTCCTGACTGGCGACCGCGTGCGCGGTCTTGAGCACGTCGTCGGCCAGCCCCTGGTCGGCGGCCGCCAGCGCCGCGGCGTCCCGATGGTGCTCCCTGGGGACCACCAGCACATGGGTCGGCGCCTGGGGGTTGACGTCGCGGAAGGCCAGCGTGCGATCGGTCTCATAGACGATCTCCGCGGGGATCTCCCCGGCCACGATCTTGCAGAACAGGCAGTCGGCTTCGCTCACCATGCAGGCACCTTACCGCCGAGGACGTTGTGAATCGGTGATGGTTCCCGTCGGCAAACAAAGATCCGCCCGGATATGGTGGTTGTGCAAAACTTCAACCAAGACAGCCTTTGCGCACAGCATCATATGGCCGCCTGGCGAGGACACGACTGGGTCATGCCCCTTAATGAACCGGAAGAGCGTAAACCCTCTGGGAAGGCCGAGCGTCCCACTGATGTGACCACCGAGACCCTCGTGGCAGACAGATCGCTCGGGGCGGCGCCCGTCGGGTGGGATGCCGACATGGCCGTTACCGCGCTCTACAGCGCGCACTATCGGTCTCTTGTCCGTCTCGCCGTACTCCTCGTTCGCGACATGGCGACCGCGGAGGAGGTCGTGCAGGACGCGTTCGTCGCCATCCACGGCGCCTGGCGTCGCCTGCGCGACACCGACAAGGCACTGGCCTACCTGCGACAGTCGGTCGTGAATCGATCACGTTCGGTGCTTCGGCACCGGGCGGTCGTCGAGAAGTACGCGCCCAAGGGCATGCCCGACGCGCCGAGCGCCGAGAACGGGGCGATCGGCGAGTTCGAGCGCTCCGCCGTCATCGAGGCGCTCCGCGGGCTGCCCGCGCGCCAGCGGGAGGCCCTGGTCCTGCGCTACTACGGAGACCTGTCCGAGGCGCAGATCGCCCACGCGATGGGCATCAGCAAAGGCGCGGTCAAGAGCCACACCGCTCGCGGCATGGCCGCCCTACGAACCTCACTGGAGCAACTGTCATGACCGACTCCCCGGATGAGTACGGCGAGCTGCTCCGCCGTGCGCTCAGCGCGGAGGCGAACTCGGTCGTTCCCTCCCCTGACGGGCTGGAGATAATTCGCGCCCGTATCGAGCGACGTGGGCTCCGCTGGCTGACGTGGTGGCGGACCGGAGCCTCCGTCGCCGGTGCGCTCCTCGTCGCGGCGACCATCGTCATGGTGGTCCCCCAGTTCCGCGAACAGGTGATCCCCCAGGTGAGCACCGGCACGGTCAACTTCACCGAGTCCACTCCCCCGCCGGACGGATCAGCCACCTCAAGGCCCCCGGCTCCGTCCCAGCCGTCGTCCGGCCCCACCCAGCTCCCCGCCGTCGGCAAGTCGGAGGCGGGCAACGGCACGCTCCCGCCGACGCCCACACCGTCCAGGAGCACGACGCCCAGCACGAGGCCGACCTCCAGGGCGACCCCGGCACCGTCGACTCCCAGGCCGACGCCGACGCCCACCTGCCCCACCCCCCTCGACGAACCGCCGGTCGACCCCAGCGGGATCTCCGAGCAGTGCGAGGAGGCCGAGGCGACCCCCACGCCGACGAAGGCGAGACCGTCGGCTCCCTCGGAGAGCCCGTGCTCGGCCAATGAGTGCGGGCCGTCCGATGACGCGTCGCCCCCGATGCCGACGGAGGCGAGCATCCCCGCGCCGACCCCGGTCAGCAGCTAGGCCCTGTCCGGCGGATCCCGGCGTGCCGAGGATCGGTCAGACGGCCTCTCCCGAGGCGGAGGAGGGAGCCGCGGCGTGCCACGGTGCCCGCTGCGGTAGGCGGAAGGCGCCGGGCGCAGGGCTCAGGACCGTCGGCCGGGGATCACCAGCGGCCGCTGCGTGCCTGGAGCACCGCCGCCGCGACGACCCCGGCCGTCGAGGTACGCAGCACCGTCGGCCCGAGCAGCGCCGGCACCGCCTTGGCCTCGCGGAAGACGGCGATCTCCTCCTGCGACACCCCGCCCTCCGGGCCGACCACCACGACGATGTCGCCGCCCGCGGGGAGCGGCAGGCCGGACAGCGGGGAGGCGGCCTCCTCGTGCAGCACGACGCCGAGCGCCGCCGCCGACAGCAGGGCGGCGACCCCGGCGGTGGAGGCGAGCTCGGTCACCTCGGGCAGGCGGAAGCGACGTGACTGCTTGCCCGCCTCACGCGCCGTGGAGCGCCAGCGGGCCAGCGCCTTGGCCGCGCGCTCGCCCTTCCACTGGGTGACACACCTGGCCGCGGCCCAGGGGACGATCACGTCCACCCCCGCCTCGGTCATCATCTCCACGGCCAGCTCGCCCCGGTCGCCCTTGGGCAGCCCCTGGACCACGACCAGACGCGGGGACGGCACGGGCACCTCGTGACGGCGCAGTACCTGGACCCGGAGCGAATCCTTGCCCGCCTCGATCACCACGCACTCGGCGACGGAGCCCGCCCCGTCCGTCAGGTCAAGCCGCTCCCCGGCCCGCAGCCGCCGTACGGCCGCCGCGTGGCGCCCTTCGGGGCCGCCGAAGACGAACTCCGGCCTGGCCAGGTCGGTGGGTTCGGCCAGGAAGACCGGAACGGTCATGAGCCGTCGGGGCGTGAGTGGGAGCGGTCCGGGTCAGCGGCCATTGAAGGCGTCCCGCAGCCGGGAGAAGAAACTCTGCTGCCCGGGGGCGAACTTGCCGGGCGGGCGCTCCTCGCCACGGAGCTTGGCGAGCTCCCTCAGCAGCTCCTCCTGTGCCGTATCGAGACGGGAGGGGGTCTCCACGTTCACGTGGATCAGCAGATCGCCACGACCGGTCTCGTTCAGGCGCTGCACACCGCGGCCATAGAGCGGGATCGTCTGCCCCGACTGCGTACCGGGACGGATGTCCAGCTCCTCGGCTCCGTCGAGCGTCTCCATGGTCAGGACGGTGCCGAGCGCGGCCGCGGTCATCGGGATCTGCACCGTGCAGTGCAGGTCGTCGCCGCGCCGCTCGAAGATCTCGTGGGGGCGCTCGACGATCTCCAGGAACAGGTCGCCGGGCGGGCCGCCACCTGGGCCGATCTCGCCCTCTCCGGCGAGCTGGATGTGGGTGCCGTCCTCCACCCCGGCCGGGATGCGGACCTTGATGGTCCGCCGGGTACGGACCCGGCCGTCGCCGGAGCACTCCTGGCAGGGGTGACGGATGATCGACCCGAAGCCGCCGCACTGGGGACAGGGCCGTGAGGTCATGACCTGGCCGAGGAAGGAGCGGGTGACCTGGGAGACCTCGCCCCGGCCATGACACATGTCACAGGTGTCGGGGTGGGTGCCTGCGGCGGCGCCCGAACCCGTGCAGACCTCGCAGACCACCGCGGTGTCGACGACCAGCTCACGGGTCGTGCCGAAGCCCGACTCGCGCAGGTCGAGCTCGACCCGGATGGTGGCGTTGCGTCCGCGACGGGCACGCGAGCGGGGGCCGCGACCGCCGCCGCCACCGGCCGCGCCGAAGAAGGCGTCCATGATGTCGCTGAACGGGAAACCGGCACCGAAGCCTCCGGCCCCCGCAGCGCCCGAGGCGAACGGGTCGGCCCCCATGTCGTACATCTGCCGCTTGCTGGAGTCGGACAGGACCTCGTAGGCCTGTGTGATCTCCTTGAAGCGCTCCTGAGTCTCGGGGTCGGGGTTGACGTCAGGATGCAGTTCGCGCGCCAGACGTCGGTACGCCTTCTTGATCTCTTCCGCACTGGCGTCACGGCGCACCCCGAGGGTGCCGTAGTAGTCGCTCTTAGCCACTTTTAGTTGACCTCTTATGATGCAGCCAGGATCTGGCTGACGTAGCGTGCCACCGCGCGCACCGCGCCCATCGTGACCGGATAGTCCATCCGCGTTGGGCCCAGCACACCTAGCCGGGCCAGTTGCTTGTCCCCAGAACCGTATCCGGCGGCGACGATCGACGTGCCCTGGAGTCCGGTGTAGGGGTTCTCCGAGCCGATCCGCACGGTCAGCGCCGACAGGTCGGAGGTCTCACCGAGCAGTCGCATGAGCACGACCTGCTCTTCCAGCGCCTCCAGCACATCGCGGAGCCCGACCGTGAAGTCGGCTCCCGCGAGGTTGGCGGCCCCAGCAAAAACGATCTTTTCATCGTGCCTGTCCACCAGGGACTCCAGCAGCACGGACAGGATCGTGGCCGCGAGCGGCCGGTCCTCGGCGGGCAGCCGCTCCGGCAGGTCGGCGACCTTGTCGGGAACGCCGGTGAGCCCGCACCCGTCGAGGGAGGTGTTGAGGATCGCTCGCAGATGGGCCACCCGCTGCTCGTCCACGACGTCGGGCAGCTCGACCACGCGCTGCTCCACCCGGCCGGTGTTGGTGATGAGCACGAACATCAGCCGGCGCTCGCTCAGCGGCACCAGCTCGACGTGCCGGACCGTCGAGTTGGTCAGCGTCGGGTACTGCACCACGGCGACCTGCCGGGTGAGCTGGGCAAGCAGCCGCACCGTTCGCATGACGACGTCGTCGATGTCCACCGCACCCGCGAGAAAGCTCTCGATGGCCTTGCGCTCCGCGCTCGACAGGGGTTTCACCTGCGAGAGCCGGTCAACGAAGAGCCGGTAGCCCTTGTCCGTGGGCACCCGGCCAGCGCTGGTGTGGGGCTGGGCGATGTAGCCCTGCTCCTCCAGCACCGCCATGTCGTTACGGATCGTCGCCGGGGACACCCCCAGACTGTGCCGATCCGCGAGAGCCTTGGAGCCCACCGGCTCGTTGGTGGACACGTAGTCCTCGACGATGGCGCGAAGCACGGCGAGCTTCCGGTCGTCGACCAACGTGGTCACCTCCCTGCCTGCGTTCAGATGGGAAACACGAGGTCTGGCACTCTGTGTTCCCGAGTGCCAAGTGTACGGCCCCCGTGCGGAAGGCGCGATAAGCAAGAGGTGCGGATGATGACGCCAAGCCATTGGCAAGTCAACTGCTATCGCGTTTCAACCGGTTCCCATCACAATTCGTACATGTCCAACGATTTTGGTTCTTTTCCGGGCGACGCCTCCCGCGGCCCCGGTTACGGCTCCCCCCAGCAGCCGTATGGCCAGCAGCCCCAGCAGAACGGCCCCTCCTACGGTTACGCACCTCCCGGCTACGGCGCCCCGCAGAGCCCGCCCCCCACCGGGAAGATCAAGCCCGGTATCGGATGGATCGTCGGGGTATGGCTGCTCGCCCTGGTCAGCATCATCGTCGGCATCGGCGGCTTCGCCGGTGGCGTGCTGGGCGCGGTCACCAGCGCGGCGCCGACGAAGACGTTCGCCCCCGGCGAAAACACGACGGTCACGCTCGACCCGGCCGACAAGCCCGCCATCTATGTCTCCACCAGTGGACCCACCAATTTCGAGTGCACGCTGACCGGCGGCACCGGCACGCCCAGCCTGCAGAAGCCGCTCGTCCAGCAGACCGTGGCGGGCTCCGACGGCGTCGTCTGGGAGATGGGCCTGCAGATCGGCGTGGAGCAGGCAGGCGACTACCAGGTCACCTGTACCGCCGATCCCGTGGAGGGCACCACGTTCGGCGTGGGCCGGGAACTCGCCGCCGGATCACTGGTCGGCGGGGTGATCGCCCTGTTCGCGGTGCCCGGCATCGGGATCCTGCTGGCCATCATCGTGACGATCGTCGTATTGGTGAAGCGGAGCAACGTCCGCAAGCGCAGGGCCGCCGCGTCGGCGGGGCAGTGGGGAGCGCCGGGACCCTACGGCAGGTGACCGTGGCGTTTGCTAGCGTCCCACGTGATCCTTTGCGAGAGACGGTGGGCGGTCGGTGATGTACGAGCGTGACGTTCTGGCGGGAGACTGGCGGCGCCCCCGCAGAGGGGGGATTCCCCAGGTTCCCGCCGAACTCGATCTGGTCGTCGAGGACGCCGACGGCGGCTTCTGCGGCGCCGTGGTGGCCTGCGACAAGGAGGCCGTCACCCTGGAGGACCGCTTCGGCCGCCGGCGGGTCTTCCCACTGGAGCCCGCCGCGTTCCTCCTGGAGGGCAAGGCGGTGACGCTCGTGCGCCCGGCCGCCGCGCCACGTGGCCCCAGGCGGAGCGCGTCGGGCTCCATCGCGGTGGAGGGCCTGCGGGCCCAGGTGGCCAGGGAGAGCCGGATATACGTGGAGGGCGTGCACGACGCCGCGCTCGTGGAGAAGGTCTGGGGCCATGACCTGAGGGTCGAGGGGGTGGTCGTGGAGTATCTGGAGGGGGTCGATCACCTGCCCGCCGTCGTCGAGGAGTTCCGACCGGGCCCTGGCCGCCGCCTGGGTGTGCTCGTCGACCACCTGGTCCCCGGTTCCAAGGAGAGCCGGATCGCCGCGCGGATCTCCTCCCCGCACGTGCTGATCGTCGGGCACCCGTTCGTGGACGTCTGGCAGGCGGTCAAGCCGCACACGCTCAAGATCTCCTCCTGGCCGTCGGTGCCGCGCGGCGTGTCCTGGAAGGAGGGCGTCATCGCCGCGCTGGGCTGGAAGACGGAACCCGGCGACGCGTGGCGCCGCATCCTCGGATCGGTTACGACATATGCCGATCTGGAGCCCGAGCTGCTCGGTCCGGTCGAAGAGCTGATCGACTTCGTCACGGTTCCCGGCGAGGATGGCTAGGCCGTCAACCCATCAGGAGGGGCCATGAACGAGAACCTTGGGGATTCGCCGGGCGAGGACCGGACGGAGCGGCGCATCGGCGATCCTCCGCCCGGCCACACGACGCCCGGATACACCATGCCAGGCCACACGACGCCTGGATACACGACGCCTGGACACACCATGCCCGGCCAGAGCGTCCCGCCGCCGGGCCAGGGCTACGGGCAGCCGGGCCAGGGCTACCCCTCCCCCCCGTACGACCCGAGCGGTCACGGCTACCAGGGATACGCCCAGTACGGCGGGTACGGCCGGCCGGTGGGTTACGGCTACCAGGCGCCGCCGGGGACCTACGGCCCGCGGCCCGGCAGTGACGACACCACCATGGCGATGCTCGCCCACCTGCTGGGCCTGCTGACCAGCTTCGTCGGCCCGCTGGTGCTCTACCTCGCCAAGAAGGACGAGTCACCCTACGTGCGGGACCAGGCCGCCGAGGCCCTCAACTTCCAGCTCACGGTGATGATCGCCTATTTCGTCTGCATGGTCCTGGCGTTCGTGCTCATCGGCTTCGTGCTGATGTTCCTCGTCTGG
This sequence comes from Streptosporangium sp. NPDC001681, assembly GCF_040298085.1. Taxonomy (NCBI): domain Bacteria; kingdom Bacillati; phylum Actinomycetota; class Actinomycetes; order Streptosporangiales; family Streptosporangiaceae; genus Streptosporangium; species Streptosporangium sp. NPDC001681. Next base: position 33,939 of record NZ_JBEOZN010000046.1, read on the forward strand.
ATCGGGTCGATCATCATGATGGTCATCGCCGCGGTGGCGGCCAACCGGGGGGAGAACCACCGCTATCCGATGAGCATCCGCTTCGTCAGCTGACCGGGGCCGGAGCTCAGGTGAGGTCGCGGACCAGGGCGTCGGCCAGCAGGCGGCCGCGCAGGGTGAGCACCGCCCGGCCCGCCTTGAACGGCTCCGTCTCCAGCAGGCCGTCGGCCAGCGCGCGGGCGACCACCCGGGGGCGGTCGAGCTCCCCGAGCGGGAAGCCCTGGGCGAGCCGCAGCTCCAGCATCAACCGCTCCACCGCCCTGTCCCCGGGCCCCAGCACCTCTCGCGCCTGGGCGGGCGAGGTGCCCGCGGCCAGTCGCCGGGCGTAGGCGGCGGGGTGCTTGACGTTCCACCAGCGGGTGCCGCCGACGTGGCTGTGCGCCCCCGGGCCGACGCCCCACCAGTCTCCGCCGGTCCAGTAGAGCAGGTTGTGCCGGCATCGCCCGGCCTCGGAGGTCGCCCAGTTGGACACCTCGTACCACTCGAACCCCGCCTCGGCCAGCATGGCGTCGGCGATCAGGTAACGGTCGGCGGCCACGTCATCGTCGGGCATCGGGAGCTCGCCCCGCCTGATCCTGGCGGCCAGCCTCGTCCCGTCCTCGACGATCAGCGAGTACGCGGAGACATGGTCGGGTCCCGCCTCGATCGCCGCGGCCAGCGAAGCACGCCAGTCGTCGTCGCTCTCCCCCGGCGTGCTGTAGATCAGGTCAAGGTTGACGTGCTCGAACCCCGCCTGCCTCGCCTCCCGTACGGCCCGCGCCGGGCGGCCGGGGGTGTGGCGACGGTCCAGCACCGCGAGCACGTGCTCACGGGCACTCTGCATCCCGAAGCTCATCCGGTTGAACCCACCCTCGCGAAGCTCCGCCAGGTAGGCGGGGTCCACCGACTCGGGGTTGGCCTCGGTGGTCACCTCGGCGCCGGGAGCGAGCCCGAACTCCTCCTCGATCGCCCCCAGGATCCGTACCAGGTCTCCGGCCGGTAGCAGGGTCGGGGTGCCCCCGCCGAAGAACACTGTCTCGACCGGGAGGCGCGCGGCGCCGAGGTTGGCCCGCGCCCGCCGCACCTCGTCGACGGCGGTGTCCGCGTAGTCCCGCTGCGCGGCGCCGGGACCGAGTTCCGAGGCCGTGTAGGTGTTGAAATCGCAGTAACCGCACCGGGTCACGCAGAAGGGCACGTGGACATAGAAGCCGAAGGGCCGCTCGCCGAGTCCGGCGAGCGCGCTCTCGGGGAGTTCGCCCGAGGCGGGTACGGGATCCCCGTCGGGAAGTGTGGATGGCACGCCCCAAGTCTGCCGCTCCCCACGCGATGCCCGGGACGTCGCCCCGGCCGTGGAACGCCCGCCGCCGGCCGTTCATCGGTCAAACCACCGCGGGCCGTTGACGGCCGGATCGCACAGGTCTACGATCCGGGAAAACTTAAAGGAAAGTTTCCTATAAGTTACTATTCCGAGCAGTGGAGAAGCCCGTGCAGAGACTCCTCCGGAACATGATCGCGGCAGCCCTCGCCGCAGGTCTCGCGGCGGTGGCCTTACCGGCCCCGGCCCAGGCCCAGACCCCCTCAGGAAACGGTGACCGCTTCAAGCGGGTCGCCTACTTCATCCAGTGGGGCGTCTACGGCCGCGACTACCACGTCAAGGACATGGAGAGCAGCGGCGCCGCCGCCAAGCTGACTCACATCAACTACGCCTTCGGCTTCGTCAACGCCGAGGGTGACTGCTACTCCGCCGACCCGTGGGCCGACTGGCAACGCCCGGTGGCCGCCGAGCAGAGCGTGGACGGCGTCGGCGACGCCGAGGGCCAGGCGCTGAACGGCAACCTGAACCAGCTGAAGAAGCTCAAGGCCAAGCATCCCGGCCTCAAGACGCTGATCTCCCTCGGCGGCTGGACCGGCTCGAAGTACTTCTCCGACGCGGTGCTGACCCCCTCCGGACGCGCCAGGCTGGCCTCCTCCTGCATCGACCTGTGGCTCAGGGGCAACCTGCCCGGCACCGCCCCCGGCACCGGAGCGGGCGTGTTCGACGGCATCGACCTCGACTGGGAGTGGCCGGGCTCCTCAGGCAACGAGGGCAACGTCATCCGTCCCGAGGACAAGCGGAACTTCACCCTGTTCGTCACCGAACTGCGCCGCCAGATGAACGAGTTCGACCGGCGCACCGAGCTGACCGCCTTCCTGCCCGCCGCCGCCGCGAAGATCGACGCGGGCTTCGAGGTCCGCGACGTCTTCAAGCAGCTCACCTTCGCCACGGTCCAGGGCTATGACCTGCACGGCTCGTGGGAGAACGTCACCGGCCACAACGGCAACCTGTTCAACGACCGGCGCGACCCCAACCCGGTGAAGTACAGCGTGGACCAGACGGTCCGCGACTACCTCACGCGTGGCGCCCCGGCCAAGAAGATCGTGGTGGGCGTGCCCGCGTACGGTCAGGGCTGGACCGGCGTCACCGGCGGCAGGAACGGCCTGTACGGCACCGCCACCGGTCCCGCGCCGGGCACCTTCGCCGCCGGCAGCGAGGACTACAAGATCCTGGTGAACAAGCCGGGCAAGCGCTACCGCGACCTGCTGACCGGAACCGTGTGGCTCTACGACGGCAACGAGTTCTGGTCCTACGACGACCCGGCCTCGCTGGCCCAGAAGGCGGCCTACATCCGCCTGAAGGGTCTCGGCGGCTCGATGATGTGGTCCATCGACCAGGACGACACCTCGGCGTCGCTCACCTCGGCACTTTACAGAATCCTGCGCTGAGCGACCCTCTCATACCGGGCGGGGCCGCAGAATCTGGGTCACCTGCGGTCCCGCCCGCACGTTCGTCCCCGGACGCCTAACCGCGCTCGCGGCCCAGCACCCGCTCGGCGACCCTGTTCCACCTCTCCGGGTGGCCCGGGTGGGCGAGCAGGCGGCGCAGCAGGTCTCTGTCACCGTGGTAGGCGCGGAAGGACTCGGTGACCGTGACGCTGCCCTCGGGGCGCGAGACGATCTCGACGGTGTCGCCCCGGCCCAGCTCGCCCGGCTCGACCACCCGCAGGTAGGCGCCGACCCGCCCGGCCCGGGTGAAGCTCTTGAGCCAGCCCTGCTCCCCGATCCAGCTGCGGAACACCGAGCACGGCACCCTCGGTCCGGTCACCTCGGCCAGAACCGTGCCCATCCGCCAGCGCTCCCCGATCTTGGCCCCGTTGACGTCGAGCCCCGCTGTCGTGAGGTTCTCCCCGAACATGCCGTCGCGCAGCTCCCGGCCCAGCTCGGCCTGCCACCAGTCATAGTCCTCCCGCGCGTAGGCGTAGAGCGCCTGATCGGAAGAGCCGTGGTGCTCCAGGTCGGCCCTCTCGTCCTGGGCCAGACCGCTCTCCGAGGCCCCGACCCGGCCGTCCACGGGGGTCTTGTCTATCGCGGTGCGCTTGAGACGACCGGCCCACTCCGCGTCGACCGCGCGACCCACGTTCACCGAGACAATGTGCATGACCGGACGGTACCGGAGCCCTCGATCGGGAGGCGAACCGATATCCACCGCTAGTCCATGCCCGGTTCCAAGCCTGGCCGGGCCCTCGGCGTCCTTTACTTCTTGGACTTGTCCGCGGAGGACTCGGTGGACAGCGCGGCGACGAACGCCTCCTGGGGCACCTCGACGCGGCCGACCATCTTCATCCGCTTCTTGCCCTCCTTCTGCTTCTCCAGCAGCTTGCGCTTGCGGGAGATGTCGCCGCCGTAGCACTTGGCGAGGACGTCCTTGCGGATGGCGCGGATGTTCTCACGGGCGATGACCCGGGCGCCGATGGCCGCCTGGATCGGCACCTCGAACTGCTGCCTGGGGATGAGCTCGCGCAGTTTCTTGGCCATCTCGACGCCGTAGGCGTAGGACTTCTCCCGGTGAACGATGGCGCTGAAGGCGTCCACGGCCTCACCCTGGAGCAGGATGTCGACCTTGACCAGGTCCGACTCCTGCTCGCCCGAGGGCTCGTAGTCCAGCGAGGCGTAGCCGCGCGTACGGGACTTGAGCTGGTCGAAGAAGTCGAAGATGATCTCGCCGAGCGGCATCGTGTAGCGGATCTCGACGCGATCCTCGGACAGGTAGTCCATGCCCTGCAGGTTGCCCCGGCGGTTCTGGCAGAGCTCCATGATGGCGCCGATGAACTCCGACGGGACGAGCACCGTCGACTTCACCATCGGCTCGAAGACCTTGTCCACCTTGCCGGTGGGGAACTCCGAGGGGTTGGTGACGACGACCTCCTTACCGTCCTCCATGATCACTCGATAGACCACGTTGGGCGCGGTGGAGATGAGCGAGAGGTTGAACTCGCGCTCCAGCCGCTCGCGGACGATCTCCATGTGGAGCAGGCCGAGGAAGCCGCAGCGGAAGCCGAAGCCCAGGGCGGCGGAGGTCTCCGGCTCGTAGACCAGGGCCGCGTCGTTGAGCTGGAGCTTGTCCAGCGCCTCGCGGAGCTCGGGATAGTCGTCACCGTCGATGGGATACAGACCCGAGAAGACCATGGGCTTGGGGTGCTGGTATCCGCTGAGCGCCTCGGCGGCCGACCTCGACACGGAGGTCACCGTGTCACCGACCCGCGACTGGCGGACGTCCTTCACACCGGTGATCAGGTAGCCCACCTCACCGACGCCCAGCCCCTGGTCGGCGATCTTCGGTTCGGGCGAGATGACGCCGATCTCCAGCGTCTCGTGGGCCGCGCCGGTGGACATCATCAGGATGCGCTCACGCTTGCCCAGGTGCCCGTCCATGACCCGGACGTACGTGATCACGCCTCGGTAGGTGTCGTAGACCGAGTCGAAGATCAGCGCGCGGGCGGGCGCGTCGGCGTCGCCGACCGGGGCCGGGATGTTCTCGACCACGTGGTCCAGGAGCTCGCGAACGCCCACACCGGTCTTGCCGGAGACCCTCAGCACGTCCTCCGGATCGCAGCCGATGAGGTGAGCGATCTCCGCGGCGTACTTCTCCGGCTGGGCGGCGGGCAGATCGATCTTGTTGAGCACCGGGATGATCGTCATGTCGTTGTTCATGGCCAGGTAGAGGTTGGCCAGGGTCTGCGCCTCGATCCCCTGTGCGGCGTCGACCAGCAGGATCGCGCCCTCACACGCCTGGAGCGACCGGGAGACCTCATAGGTGAAGTCGACGTGCCCGGGAGTGTCGATCATGTTGAGGACGTAGTCGGTCTCGCCGACCTTCCATGGCAGCCTGACCGCCTGCGACTTGATCGTGATGCCGCGCTCGCGCTCGATGTCCATCCGATCGAGATACTGGGCGCGCATGGAACGGTCGTCGACCACTCCGGTGATCTGCAGCATGCGGTCGGCTAGCGTCGACTTGCCATGGTCGATATGCGCGATGATGCAGAAGTTGCGAAGCACCGCGGGGTCGGTCTGGCCAGGCTGAATGCGCACCGGGGTCCGTTTCAACAGATTGATGACGATCACACGACTGGCATGCCAGCCGCCTTCCATGGTGACATGTCCGGGTGATTGCCCGGACCAGAGCACGACTCGGCCTGCGTTTTCTCGCTGTGGTGGCGGCCCTGCTCCTTGCGCTTCCAGGGTTGGCCGTGGCCACCCTCACCCTGCAGTTTACCGGGACGCCCGCCCCGTGGGCGAAGACGACCGGCCACGACGCCCTGTGGCTCGGCCACGCATGGGTCGACGGCAGGAAGACCCACGACGACGTGCGAACGCTCGCCACCAGGCTCCGCAAGACCGGTATCAAGGACGTCTATCTCCACTCGGGCCCGTTCGACCACGACGGGACGTTGCCCATCGAGAGATATCCCAGGGCCGTCGACCTTCTGAAGTGGTGGCGCGAGGAGTTGCCGAAGGTCAGGATCTCGGCCTGGCTCGGCCAGAAGGTCGACGGCACCCTGGACCTCGACGACGCGGCCTCCAGGCAGCGTGTGCTGGACGGGGCGCGCGCGATCATGGCGCTCGGCTTCGACGGCGTGCACTACAACTTCGAGCCGATCGGCGACGGCGACACCGAGTTCCTCGACCTGCTGACTCGGACCCGCGCGATCGTGGGCGACGGTCTGCTCTCCACCTCGACCCCGCAGATCGAGCCGTTCCCGCTCACCCGCCCGGCCGTACGCGCCGTCCTCGGCCACGACAAGTACTGGTCGCCCGACTACTTCCGCCAGGTGGCGAAGCTTACCGACCAGGTAGCGATCATGACCTACGACTCGTATCTCCCCTTCCCCTCCGTATACGGCGGCTACGTCGTGCGGCAGAGCACGCTGGCGCTGGAACTCGTCCCCGAGGAGAAGACGGTGCTGATCGGCGCCCCGGCCTACCACGACCACGGCGTCTCCTGGGCCGACGAGGCCGAGAGCGTCGAGAAGGCGGCCAGGGGCGCCCGGCTGGCGCTGACCTCGTACGGCAAACCCCGTGAGCGGTTCGGGCTGGCGATCTACGTCGACTTCGCCGCCACCAAGGAGGACTGGGCCGAGTACGACAAGTTCTGGTTCAAGCCGTGAGGATTACGGTCCGAGCGATCAAAATCACACGCTAAACTGATCAGGCATCCCTCTGCCCGGCCTGTCGATTTGAGCGACGACCTCGGCAGTTGGTAGCCTAGTCAACTGCGTGTGGCGCGCCCTCTCTGCCCGCGCGCCCCATCCAACGACATTCACCGAGGCTTCTTCGTGGCGAACATCAAGTCCCAGATCAAGCGCAACCGGCAGAACGAGAAGGCCCGGCTGCGTAACAAGGCTGTCAAGTCTTCCCTGAAGACGGCCATCCGCAAGTTCCGCGAGGCCGCCGACCAGGGTGACGTCGAGCAGGCCGCTGTGCTCCAGCGCGCCGCCGCCCGCCAGCTGGACAAGGCTGCCAGCAAGGGCGTCATCCACAAGAACCAGGCCGCCAACCGCAAGTCGGCGATCGCCCAGCGCGCCGCCGCCCTGTCGACGGCCACCAAGTAGTTTCAGGTTTCGCGGACGCCGCCTCCCTCACGGGGTGCGGCGTTCTTGCGTTTCATCCGCCCGTGACGCTTGGCGCATCGAGTTTCTCGCCCCTGGTGGCCTCGTGACGCGTCGCCGACGGCACGCCTCGCGGGCCGGGGCGGCGTGATGCCGAGCGTGTCCCCGCCCGGCTGGCCCCGTTTTCCGCACCTGCCGCATCGTTGCAGATCAGCAGCCATATCTGATCCGGCGCAGCGGGTGATCACCCCAGGTCGATCGGGGTCATGTGCGGAATGCAGGCTAGCGTCCGGTGCGGCTGGCGACCACGGTCTGGACCATGTGCTCCAGCGCGTACGCGGGGTCGGCGCCGCCGCCCTTCACCTGAGCGTCGGCGGTGGCGACGGCCTGGATCGCGCGGGCGAGGCCCTCGGGCCCCCAGCCGTTCAGCTGCCGCTGGACCCGTTCGATCTTCCAGGGCGGCATGCCGAGCCGGCCGGCGAGTTGACCGCCCCTCAGGTTGCGGGGAGCACCGCCCACCTTCGCCAGCGAGCGCAGGCCCCCGGCGAGCGCGCTGACCAGCAGAACCGGTGCCGTACCGGTCGCCAGGGCCCAGCGCAGTTGCTCCAGGGCGTCGCCCAGGCGCCCCTCGACTGCCGAGTCGGCCACGGTGAACCCGCTGACCTCGGCCCTGCCCCGGTGGTAGCGCGCCACGGCGGCCTCGTCGATCGCCTTGCCGGGGGTGTCGAAGGCGAGCTGGCTGCAGGCGGCGGCGAGCTCGCGCAGGTCGTTGCCCACGGCGTCGAGGAGCGCGGCGGCGGCGTCCGCCCCGATGGTGCGCCCGGCCCGTTTCAGCTCCGCCTTGACGAACGCCAGCCGCTCGGCCGGTTTGGTCACCTTGGTGACCGAGACCACCTGTGCCCCGGTTTTCTTGACCCCGTCGACCAGTGCCTTCCCCTTGACGCCCCCCGGATGGACGAGGATCAGCACGGTCTCCTCGGCCGGGTGAGCCGCATAGGAGACGACTTCGGCGATGACGTCCTTGCCGAGGTCCTGGGCCGAGCGGACGACCACCACGGACCTGTCGCCGAACAGCGAGGGCGACGTCAGACGGGTGAGCTCCCCGAGCTCCATCTTCGCACCGGGGAGATCGTGCACCTCGGCGGTCGGATCGGCCGCCCTGGCCGCCGAGGTCACCTCGCTCACCGCGCGGTCGGCCAGCAGTTCCTCGTCGCCGAGTATCAGGATCACGGGTGCCGGATCGGTTGCCGCCATGCCGAGCAGCATGCCACGTCCCGGTGGCGGAAGGGGCATCGGCAAGTCGTTCGCAATTGGAATGCAGGTGCCGTGAGGCACCCTGGGAACATCACAGGAGGTGAAAACCATGACGAACTCCACCATTCGCCGCCACGCCTGCCCGCGCTGCGGAACATCCCTCGACGAGGGCCCGATCATGTACCGCTGCGCGCGCTGCAGCCGGTCGGTCTACGCCGCCGACGTGGACACCGAGTTCCGCCGCCCGGCCAAGGTCACGTCCTAGCCCCGCACCGGAGCCCCTCCGGCCGGAGCGTTCCTCTGGGGGATGACGGACAGGACTCCCCCACTGTCCACCACGGCGAGGTCCCCCGACAGGTCCGTCCGGTGGACGCGCACACCGAGCCGGTACAGCGTGGCCAGGGTCGACGGGGCGGGATGGCCGTAGTCGTTGTCCGCCCCCACGCTGATGAGGGCGGCACGAGCACCGATGGCGGCGAAGAAGGCCGGGTCGTACCTGCTGGATCCGTGGTGCGGAACCTTGAGGATCTCGGCGGGCGGCAGGCCCCTGCGGAGCAGCTCCGCCTGAGCCTCGGTCTCGATGTCGCCGCTGAGCAGAGCCGACCCCGCGGCCCAGCGAACATGTACCACGACGCTGGCGTTGTTGACGGCCGCTCCCTTCCCCGCGCCGATCAGGGACGCCTCGGCCACCGGGCCGATGACCGTCAGCTCGGAGGGCCCGAACCGCCAGCTCGCCCCCGGACTCGCCGCCCACTCGACCACACGGCGGCGGGCGAGATCCTCGCTCAGCCTCACCTCCTCGTGCTCCCCGGCATCGCCTCCGGCGCCGCGCGGGGTCACCAGCACCGCTCCCACCGCACGCCCGCGGAAGACACCGTCGAGCCCTCCCACATGGTCGAGGTGCGGATGGGTGAGGATGACCAGTGGCACCTCCCCGATTCCCATGGAACGCAGACAGCGGTCCACTCGGACGGGATCGGGCCCCGCGTCCACCACCACGGCTCGCCCAGGCCCTGCCGCGACCAGCAACGCGTCTCCCTGGCCGACATCGCAGGCCACCAGCAACCATCCGCGAGGCGGCCAGCGAGTCACGATCGGCGCGGCCACCGTCACGGCGAGAACCAGGCCGACGACGGTCGCCAGGGCGATCAGGCGTGTCCCCCGGTGCCGCAGTACCAGCACGGCGAGCGGGACGGCAGCGGCCAGCAGGAGCAGCCCGGTGACACCGCCCGGCCACGGGAGCACACCCAACGGGAGCCCCGCGGTGTGCCCGGCCACCTCGATGATCCATCCGGTGGCCAGCCCCGCCGGCCGGACCAGCAGCTGAGCGAGCCCCATGTGCAGGGGGGCGACCAGCGCCGCCACGAAGCCGAGCAGGGTGGCCGGGGCCACGGCCGGGCCCGCGAGCAGGTTGGCCGGGATCGCCACCGGTGCGAGCTGCCCGGACATGAGGACCAGGACGGGGGTGACGGCGGCCTGGGCCGCGGCGGCCACGGCGATCGCCTCCGCCGCCCAGCGGGGCATTCGGGTCGAGAGCCGGTCGCGCCAGCGCGGTGCGAGGACCAGAATGCCCGCGGTGGCGAAGACCGACAGGGCGAAGCCGTAGGAGCGGGCGAGGTCGGGGACAAAGAAGATCAGCCCCAGAACCGTCGCCGACAGAGCCGCGACGCCGTCGCGCGAGCGGCCCGTGCCGAGTGCCACGGCGGCGACCCCGCCCATCAGGAGAGCCCTGAGCACACTGGGCGAGGGCCGGGCGACGATCGAGAAGGCGACCATGGCCGAGATCGCCAGCACCGCCCGCGCGGCGAGTGGCAGACCGGCCATCCTGGCCATCGCGACCGCCGCACCGGCCACGACGGCGAGATTCGCGCCGGAGACGGCGAGCAGGTGGCTGAGACCGGCCGCCTTGAAGTCGGCTCTGACCTGGTCGTCCATCCGGGACACGTCACCGACCACCAGGCCGGGCAGCAGCCCGCGCTGCGCCGGCGGCAACACCTCGGCCGCCTTCCTCAGCCCCGATCTGAGCACCCCGGCCGCCCGTTGCTCCCAGGAGGGCCCGCTCAGGACTCGCGGTGCCCCCCTGACCAGCACCACCGCCGCGAGCAGCTCACCGGGGTCCGCCGGGCCGAAGCGCCCGCTGACCTCGACCCGCTGGCTGGGCAGCAGCGAGCGCCACTCCGCGCCGGAGACGAAAAGCAGCACCGGAGCCCGCAGCGTCACCCTGTCCGCTCCCGTCCCGACCGACTCGACCCGGGCGGGCACCACGAAGCTCTCCCGTCGGAACAGCCCACCACGCCGGGCCACCTCCCGGGGGTCGTCGGTCACCACCGCCTCCGCCACCGCCGAGGCGTGCCTTCCGGCCAGCTCGGCGACCGGTCCCGTACCGGCGGCGTGCACCCGGAAGGCCACCGACCCGGCCACCGCGGCCGTGCACCCCAGGACCGCGATCACCGCGTTACGCCAGCCCGCCGTCCTCCCTGTCCGGACCGGAACAGCCACGGCCAGGGCACCCACGGCCGTGAGACCGGCCACCACGGCACCCGTCGCCGCAGGACAGCCCAGCAGGACGAGGGCGGTCACCCACGATGCCGCCGCGGGCAGGAGCAGATGCGCGGCGTGCGCGCCCCACCCCTTTCCGGAACTCCTGGAACCGCTGGCCTTCCCGGGAGCACCGGAACCATCAGAGCTCTCGGTATCCCCGGTGCCCCTGGTATCCCCGGCGCGCCCGACCTCGACGGCCGGGCCGGCTCGCATCGCGACCACCCTCCCCGACCGGCGGATCACACGCGGACCTTGTCGCGCATCTCGGCATACTTACGGTCGCCGATGCCGCTCACGTCGCGGAGTTGCTCAACGGCGCGGAAGCCGCCATGGGCGGCGCGGTACTCGGTGATGCGCCGGGCGAGCACCTCGCCCACGCCCGGTAGCCGCTCCAGTTGCTCAGCCGTGGCCGTGTTGAGGTCGACGACGGCGGTGGCGGGGTCGGCCGGATCCACCGAGGCGGGTGCCGCCGCGACGGCGGGGCCGGCCGAGCCGACGACGATCTGCTCGCCGTCGACGAGCCTGCGCGCGAGGTTGAGAGAACCCGTGGCGGCTGCCCCGCGAACGCCCCCGGCCGCCTGGACCGCGTCGGCGACCCGGGAACCTCCGGGCAACGTGATCACCCCGGGGCGGCGGACCTTGCCGGTCACGTGAACTGTCAGCTCGGTGGCCGGCGCGGGCCGAGACCGTGCGGCGTTGACAGGCTCCGACAGCGGAGCCCCGGCGATCGGTGCCGGCGGGGCCAGCGGCTCGGGCTCCGGCTGGGACCTCCAGGCATACACGCCGCCGGCGACGGCGGCCGTCAGGGCGACGAGCAGCAGGAGGCGCAACCCCGGCCTGCCCGGACCGAGAGCCTGTCCCTGTGCGGCCACGACCTTGCGCAGTGCCTCGAAGGCCGGGGGAGGCGGCATGGAACGCATGCGCGCGGCGGGACCGTCGAGGGAGACGGCATCCTGCGGCCGGCCCTGCCCACCGGACCACGCATCCCCAGCCGAACAGGGCAGACCGGCCCCGGCCTCCCCATGAGAGAGCGGATCTCCCGGATCGGCGGGGCCTACCGGCCGGAACGGCGAGAACCGATCGTTGGGCGGCGGCAGGGCGAGCAGGTCGGTCGACCTGCGAGGGAGGGGCACGGCGGTAGGTGAGCCACGCCCTGTCAGGATCCGCAGCCGCGACTCGGCTCGGAGCCGCTCGATGTTCTGGCCTGTGGTCCGCACCCGCAGGACGCTACGGCGGCGGCACCGGGAACATCCTCGCCGAACTCCGTTCTGTGGATATCCGGCCGACCGTACGGCCAGGCTGTGGACGGCGATCCGGCGGACGGGCGCCCGGACCGGGCATGCGCGCCCACGGGTGTCAGGAGGGCGGGAAGGAGACGGTGATGCCGAGCATCCCGGGGCCGACGTGGGCGCCGATGACCGAACCGACCTCGACGACTGTGACCTCGACGAGTGCGGGGATGCGCCGGGGCAGGCGCGCCGCCAGCGCCTCGGCACGGGCCGCGGCGCCGAGATGCTGGACGGCGACCTCCACCGGGGCGGTGCCCGCGGCCTCGACCGCGAGATCCTCGAGACGGGCGATGGCCCGGCTCGCCGTACGGACCTTCTCCAGCGGAACGATCGCGCCGTCACGGATGTGCAGGATCGGTTTGATCATCAGTGCCGAGCCGAGGAGGGTCGCCGCCGCGCCGATCCGGCCTCCCCGGCGCAGGTATTCCAGGGTGTCGACATAGAAGAAGCTGCGGATCGACTCCGCACGGCGGCGGGCGGCATCCGCCACCTCCGTCCGGGTCGCGCCCGCGGCGGCGGCACCCGCGGCGGCGAGGACGGGGAATCCCAGGCCCATCGCGATGGACCTGCTGTCGATGACGTCGACCGGAACCGGTGAATCCTCGGCTCCCGCGCGGGCGGCCTCGACCGTGCCGGACATCTCCGCCGACAGGTGGATGGAGACGATGCCGGTCGCGCCTTGGGCCGCCGCCTGGTCGTAGGCGTCCGCGAAACGCCGCGGAGCGGGCCTGGAGGTCGTCACCGGAGCCCGCTCCCCGAGCGCGTCGTCCACGCTCGCGCCGTCGAGCCGCGCCATGTCGTCGAGCGACCTGCCTCCCACGATCACCTGGAGCGGTACCACGATGATTCCCAGGCGGGAGACCTGCTCTCGCGGAAGGTAGGCGGTGGAGTCGGTGACGACGGCGACCGATGGCGACATGTCCAGAGATTACTCGGGGAAGATCAGACGAAGAAGGCCGGAGACACGGACGTTGGACCTACTGGACGGGGGTGCCGCCACGCCAGACCCGGCGGGGCTTGAGGCCGAAGGCCCAGGCGAAGGCGCCCTCGTGGTCGGCGTCCCACTGGACGATGTCGGCCAGGCGACCTGGGGCGAGAACACCGCGGTCGGAAGCCCCGAGGACCGTGGCACCGCCGAGGGTGGCGGCGCGAAGGGCGTCGCCGACGCTCATGCCGAAGGCCGCCACCGCGAGGCTGATGACCAGTGACATCGAGGTGATGCCGCAGTGGCCCGGGTTGTGATCGCTGCCGAGGGCCACGGTGACCCCCTGGGCGAGCATCCGGCGGACGGGAGGCAGGCTGCCACGCTGGAGGGCGGTTCCCGGGCAGACCACGGCGGGGACTCCGTAGCGGGCCAGGATCGCGATGTCCTCGTCGGTGGTGTGGTGGAGCAGGTCGGCGGAGGCGCAGCCGAGCTCGGCGGCGAGCTGGACGGCGCCCCGGCGGGTGTACGCACCGGCGTGCACGCGGGGCTGCAGGCCGACGTTGCGCCCGGAGGCCAGGACCCAGCGGGCCTCCTCCGCGGTGAAGTGACCCTCGTCGCAGTAGACGTCGACGCTGTCGGCTCCCGCCGCCGCGGCGTCGGCGCACCAGGAGCCCACGGCCTCGACGTAGTCGCGCTGGCGGCCGAAGTACTCGGGCGGGACGACGTGCGCGGCCATGAAGGTCACGTGCACCCGCGGCATCATCGGCTCCTTCTCCAGCTCGCGCAGGAGCCGCACGTCGGCGAGTTCGCCGTCGCGGGTGAGGTGGTAGCCGGTCTTGGCCTCGATGGTGGTGGTGCCGCTGAGCAGCCAGTCTCGGAGCCGCTCACGGACACCGTTGCAGAGCGTCCAGGGATCGGTGCCCCGGGTGACCGTCACGGTGGAACCGATGCCGCCGCCCGCCGCGGTGATCGCGGAGGGGGTGGAACCACCGGAGCGCATCGCCATCTCGGCGTAGCGGTTGCCCGCGTAGACCGGATGGGTGTGCGCGTCGATCAGGCCGGGGGTGACCAGCGCGCCGCCCAGGTTCTCGACGTGGTCGACGTCGACGATGTCGTCGACGACGCCGGGCACGCTCTGCGGTAGATCCGCGGCCCGGCCGACCCAGGCGATCCTGTCGTTGTGGACAAGGATCGCCGCGTTGCTGAACACATCGTTTCCGGTCCAGAGCCGGCCGATGTTGGTCAGAAGGCGGACCGTCATCGCATCACCGCCTTGTGTTCAGGGGAAGACGCTTGGAGGAGGAGGACCACACCCGGACGGGACGAGTCGCCCCTGACACTGCCGGGCACCGTGCCCTTCAAGCCCGCTGTGACTCCGGACGGCATCGGGGGTCTCCTGCTCTCATCCGCGTATCTGTTGTGCGGCGACAGTATCGCCGGGATCATGATCGGGCGATTTCAGTTCAGTTACGTTATTTCACAAGTCAGCCCGCTGTACAGGCTAATTGGGAAGAACGCCGCCTCACCGCGACCGCACCTCGCCCGCCGGCTCGACGATCACGCGTGGCGTTGAGCACCTTTCCACAGCTCAGACTACTTCTTCATCGTCCGTAACAGTAGTCACCAGAGCAACTTGCGTCATAACATCTCGCTAGATTTGCCTTATGGTAGCAATCTAAACCCCGGCCGACCACTGCGGCTTTCGCGGCTTTTGTACGTTTTCGCAATCACAGTGCACCCCACAGAGCCTTTCAGCGCAAGCCCCGCCATTGAAACGCGATTCGCGATCAACCTAGGCTGGTAATCGGGAGGCTTGGACCATGATCCTTACTCCCCTCCACATCGGCGGGCGGTCGCGTTGCCGTGCGGGCACCTGGGATGGCAGCGACATCCCCCCTCCGACGCCTGTCGACCAAATCCCTAGAAAAGGCCGCAAGCAGGACGCTCAATGTAGCCTTTCGTGCGAGTTGTCTGCAGGTCACACGCATAGGAGTTGCCTTGTCCGTCCACGCGGACGCCGGCCGGCGTCGCATTGAAGAACTTCTCCAGGGGCACGAGGAACGCCTCCTCAAGCGCTGGCTTGAGGTCGCCGGCTCCTCTACCGGAGGCCAGGTGGATCGCGGAGGACTGGCCGGGCAGCTACGTGAGCTCTACCGGGCACTGCGTCGGTCGTTCGGCGACTCCGGCGACCTCAGCGACCTGCGTGGCCTCCTCGCCGAACTCTCCCGTGACCGCGCCCGCCAGGGGTTCACCCCGACCGAGACCGCGATCGTGGTGTTCGGCCTGAAGGAGGCGCTCTACGAGACCGTCGAGGAGGACGCCTCCCCCGAGGCCCTGCGAGGTTTCATCTGGTTCTCCCGGGTAATCGACGACCTCGGGCTCTTCACCGTGGAGAGCTACGCGGCGGCCAGGGAGAAGATCATCATCGACCAGGCGGAGCAGTTGCTGGAGCTGTCCACCCCGGTGGTCAAGCTCTGGGACGGCATCGTCGCGGTGCCGCTGGTCGGCACGCTCGACTCGGCCAGGACCCAGGTCGTCATGGAGAAGCTACTGCAGGCGCTCGTCGACACCGGCTCCGAGCACGCGGTCATCGACATCACCGGGGTGCCTGCCGTGGACACCGGGGTCGCGCAGCACCTGCTCAAGACCGTGGTGGCGGCCCGGCTGATGGGCGCCGAGTGCGTGATCTCCGGCATCCGCCCGCAGATCGCCCACACCATCGTCACCCTCGGCATCGAGTTCGGCGACATCGTGACCAAGGCCACGCTCGCCGACGCGCTGGCCCACACCCTGCGGGCGAGCGGCGTCAAGGTCGTCAAGGGCGGGGAGTCCCGCATCGCCGTGAGAACGGTGGAGGGCTGATGGAGCGCGTGCCCATCCTCAAGCTCGGCGACATCCTGATCGTCTCCATCCAGATCGACCTGCAGGACATGAGCGTGCTCGCGCTCCAGGAGGACCTGTCGGAGAAGGTGGTCGCGACCGGCGCCCGAGGGGTGATCATCGACATCACCGCCGTGGAGATCGTCGACTCCTTCATCGGCCGGATGCTGGCCACCATCGCGGCGATCTCCCGCATGCTCGACGCCGAGACGATCGTCGTCGGCATGCGACCGGCGGTGGCGATCACCCTCGTCGAGCTCGGCCTCTCCCTCGGTGGCGTGCGCACGGCGCTCAATCTCGAGAAGGGTGTCGCGCTGCTGAACCAGATCGAAGGCTCCCAGACCTCTGCGGCCCCCCGGTGACAACCGCCGAGGAGTTGCCCATCAACGTCAACGGCGACGTCGTGCTGGTCCGCCAGCGCGTCAGGACCGTCGCCGTGAACGTGGGCCTGTCCCTGGTCGACCAGACCAAGGTGGTGACCGCGGCCAGCGAGCTGGCCCGCAACGCCCTGGTCTACGCGGGAGGGGGACAGGTACGGGTCGAGGTCGTGCACAAGGGGGTACGGCGCGGCCTACGGATGACCTTCAGCGACAACGGGCCCGGCATCCCGGACATCGAGCAGGCGCTGACCGACGGATGGACCACGGGCAACGGCCTCGGTCTCGGCCTCAGCGGCTCTCGCCGTCTGGTCGACGAATTCGCCCTGGAGTCGACTCCCGGTGAGGGCACGCTGATCACGGTGACGAAATGGGCACGTTGATCCGCTCGCGGCACGACGTCTGGGTGCGCGCCGAGGACGCCAGTGCGATCGGCGCGCTCCGCCGCACCGCCGTGGCGCTCGCCGAGATCCGGGGATTCGGCGAGGAGGACATCGGGCGGGTCGCCGTGGCGGTGAGCGAGGCCGCGTCGAACCTGGTGAAGCATGCGATCGAGGGGGTCATGCTGATCCGGCCGCACCCCGAGCTGGACTCGGCGGTCGAGGTCCTCGCGATCGACCGGGGGCCGGGGATGCAGGACGTCTCCCGCGCCCTGCGCGACGGCTACTCCACGGCGGGCACGCTCGGCATCGGGCTGGGCGGCATCGCCCGGATGGCCAGCGGATACGAGGTTCATTCCATGCCCGGCCGGGGAACCGTGCTCGGCATGTACTTCGTCGCGCAGGGCGCCCCGCGGCCCCCGTCCCAGGTGAGCGGCCTGACACGCCCGATCGGCGAGGAAACCGTCTGCGGCGACGCCTTCGTGGTCGCCGAGACCGGCACCGCGATGACCGTGATGCTCTGCGACGGGCTCGGCCACGGTCCCGCCGCCGCCCATGCCTCCCAGGAGGCGGTGCGCCTGTTCCTGCGGCACGCGGACCTCGCACCGGTCACCGCCCTGGAGCGCATCCACACCGGCCTGGGCCACACCAGGGGCGGCGCGGTCGCCGTGGCCCGCGTCGACGGCGCCGCGGGCACGGTGAGCTTCGCCGGCCTCGGCAACATCTCCGCGTGGATCGCCCACGGCGACGGTCGTCAGGGGATGATCTCGGTACCGGGCATCGCCGGCCACCAGGCCAGGGCCCTGCGCCAGTACGAGTACATCGTGCCGCGGCACAGTGTCGTCCTGCTCCACTCCGACGGCCTGTCCGAGCGCTGGGACATCACCTCCTACCCCGGGCTGGTCACGCGCCTCCCCTCCGTCGTCGCCGGCACGTTGCTGCGCGAGGCCGGTACCCGCAGGGACGACGCCTGCGTGGTCGCCGTCAGGCCGGGCGCATGACCGGGAACGAGCTGATCAGGGTCGACGTCCGGGACGACCACGACGTCTTCGCCATGCGCAGGCTCGGCCGGGAGGTCGCGGAGAGCGTCGGGTTGGAGGCCCAGGACCAGATCCGGGTGGCCACCGCGTTGAGCGAGATCGGCAGGGAACTCCTCGAGGCCGGGATCGAAGCCTCCGTCGCCTTCCGGCTGGAGCGGGACGCCCTGCTCGTCACCGTTGACTTCTCGGTGGAGACCGATTTCCGCCCATCGGACGGCGTGACACTGGCGGGGCGTCTCGTCGACCTCATCGAGCTCGATCCCGCCGAGGGAAGAATAAGCATGGTCAAACGGCTCCCGCAGGGCCGCAAGCCGAGACTCTCGGCAGAGGAGATACGCGCCGTGCTCGCCGCCGCGGCGCCCACCACCGCCCTCGACGAGCTGCGCCTGCAGAACCGCGAACTCGCCGAGACCCTGGAGGAGGTCCTGCAGCTCAACACCGAGTTGCAGGAGACCAACCAGGGAGTGCTGGCACTCTACAACCAGCTCTCCGAGGAGCTGGAGGAGACCAACCGCGGCGTCGTGGCGCTCTATGCCGAGCTGGACGAGAAGTCCGCGCAGCTCCGGGCGGCGAGCGACGCGAAGAACAGGTTCTGGGCCACGGTCAGCCACGAGCTGCGCACCCCGCTCAATTCGATCATCGGCCTGGTCCGCCTCCTGGTGGGTCCTGGCGGGGAGCCCCTGGCCGCCGAGCAGCTCCACCAGGTGAACCTCATCGGCTCCTCGGCGCAGACGCTTCTGGCGCTGGTGAGCGAGCTGCTCGACATGGCGAAGGCCGAGGCCGGGCGGCTCGATCCCCAGCCCGCCATGGTCGACCTGGTGGCGCTGGCGGAACGGCTGTGCATGACGCTCCGCCCCACCAGTGGCAACGACGAGGTGGCGCTCACGATGGAGATCCCGCAGGCGCCGTTGGAGATGATGGTGGACGAGGTGATGCTCACCCGGATCCTGCGGAACCTGCTCTCCAACGGGCTGAAGTTCACCGAGCGGGGCGAGGTCAGGCTGGAGGTGAGCATCGACGCCGCCACCAACGACCTGGTCTTCACCGTGACCGACACGGGGATAGGCGTGCCCGAGGAGCACCTGGAACGTGTCTTCGAGGAGTTCTTCCAGGTGCCGGGGGTGATCCAGGCACGGAGCAGGGGGACCGGGCTCGGCCTGCCGTACGCCCGCAGGCTGGCCGAGGCTCTGGGCGGCGGACTGCAGCTGGCCAGCACGGTGGGATCCGGAACCACGGCCACCCTGAGGCTGCCCTACCGGCACGACGAGGCCCCGATGGTCGGCCGGTTGCTCGTCGTGGACGACGACGCGGAGTTCCGCGCCACGGTACGGCGGATGCTCACCGGTTTCGCCGCGCACATCGACGAGGCCTCCGACGGGCTGAGTGCGCTGGAGACGATGGCGAAGAACCCGCCCGACCTCGCACTGGTGGACCTGCTGATGCCCCGTCTCGACGGCACCGCGCTGATGTTGCGGATGTCCGACGACGAGCGGCTGCGCGAGGTACCGGTGATCATCGTGACCGTCGCCACGTCGCGCCACGCCCCGGAGGGATCACGCATAGTGATCCCCAAGCAGGGGCTCCGCCGTGACACCCTGCTGGAGGCGATCGGAAGCGTTCTGGGGCACGCCCATGGGTAGCGAGGGAGCGACGGTACTGGTCGTGGACGACACCCCGACCAAGCTGTACATCCTGTCGAGCTGGCTGCGCCGCTCGGGACACCAGGTCGTGCAGGCCACCGGCGGCATGGAGGCACTCGCCAAGGTCAGGGAGCTCCAGCCGGACCTGGTCGTCCTCGACGTACGACTACCCGACATCAGCGGCTACGAGGTCTGCGAGCAGATCAAGGCCGACCCGGCGACGTCGTCGATACCGGTCATCCAGATCTCCGGAGCGGCGATCACCCCGGCCGACCGCGCCCAGGGGCTCGAACGCGGAGCCGACGCCTACCTGGCGGAACCGGTCGAGCCTGACGAGTTCGCCGCGACGGTCGAGGCCACGCTGCGCTACTACCGAGCCCGGCAACGGGCCGAGCTGATGGCCCGGCGGCTGGCCGCCCTCACCGAGGTCACGCTCTCGATGAACTCCGCCGAGACGTTCGACGAGCTCCTCGGCACGGCCGTCGAGGGGACCTCCAGGATCCTGGAGCGGCAGGCGGGCACGCTCGCCCTGCCTCCCGACGGCCGGACCCGCAGGTTCTCCGCCATGCCCCCGGAGAACGTCGCCGTCGCCAAGGCCGCGGCGCCGGACACGCTGAACAGGTTGAGCGCGATGTCCCTGGGCGACTCCGCGGGCACCCGGGTTTTCACGGTCCCCGCCGCCGAGTGGATGAGGCTGGTGCCCGACTCGAAGATCAGCGGCGATGTCTCGGCCGTGGTCTGCCGCACCAAGCTGGACAGGCCCCCCGTCTATCTCGGGGTGGACGGGGTCCCGCCGCTCGACGTCGACGAGTTCAACGTGCTGCGCCAGCTCGGCCAGGCCCTCGCCCTCGCCGTGGACGCGCTCCGGGCGTACGCCGAGGAGCACGCGATCGCCCTCACCCTGCAGCGCAGCCTGCTGCCGGCGCGGATCCCCGAGACCCCCGGGCTCACGATCGGCTGGCGGCACCAGCCCGCGGTCGACAACATCGAGGTCGGCGGCGACTTCTACGAGGTCCTACGGCTGGGCCACCGGGTGCTCATCGCCATCGGCGACGTCCAGGGACACTCGCTGCTGGCCGCCACCGTCATGGCGGAGCTGCGCCACGCACTGCGTGCCTCCGTCATCGGCACCTCGGACCTCGGCACGTCGATGGCCCTGCTCAACGATGTGCTGCGGCGCTACCACCCCGGTATGACCGCGACCGTCTGCCTGCTCCTGCTCGACCCGGTGACCGGGGAGATGGAGATCGCCAACGCCGGGCACATCCCGCCCCTGCTCATCGCCGACGGCCGGGCCCGCTACCACCGCCTGGGCAATCTCCTGCTGGGCGTGGCCGAGGAGAGCTACCGGGTCGACCGGGTGAACGTGCCGCGGGGAGCCGCGGTGCTGATGTTCACCGACGGACTCATCGAGGACCGCGACAAGCTGCTCGACGAGAGTCTGGAGATCGTACGGCACCTGGCCGAGGAGACGGAGGAGGACCTGGAGGTCTTCTGCGACCGGCTGATCGGGAGGTTCGGCGCCAGGGAGGACGACGTGGCACTGGTCATGTTCCGCCGCGAGAGGTGAGGGAAGGCATCGCCGTCCCGCCGTACCGCCCCAAGAAGGCGGTACGGCGGAAGGAGCCGATCAGACGGTCTCGACCGGCTTGGCGGTCTTCTCCAGCTCGGCGAAGAGGCCGGGCAGAACCCTGGCGTGCAGCACCGTGCCGTCCTCGGTGTGCTCGATGCCGAGAACCTCGCCCTCCCCGTGCGCCCTGGAGATCAGGTCGCCGCGCTCGTATGGCACGAGAAGCCTGACCTCCTGGTCGAACCGGGGCAGCTCCCGCTCGATCACGGCCCTCAGCTCGTCGATCCCGGCGCCCGTGCGGGCCGAGACCACGACCGTGTGCTTCTCCCGCGCGGTCAGCTGGGCCAGCACCACCGGGTCGGCGGCGTCGGCCTTGTTGATGACCACGATCTCCGGGATGTCGCGGGCGCCCTCGATATCGGCGAACACCTCACGCACCGCGGCGAGCTGCGACTCGGGGTCGGGGTGCGAGCCGTCGACCACGTGCAGGATCAGGTCGGCATCGCCGACCTCCTCAAGCGTGGAGCGGAACGCCTCGACGAGCTGGTGCGGCAGGTGCCGGACGAACCCGACCGTGTCGGCCAGCGTGAACAGGCGGCCGTCGGGCGTGTGCGCCCTGCGGACCGTCGGGTCGAGCGTGGCGAACAGGGCGTCCTCGACCAGCACTCCGGCACCGGTCAGCCGGTTCAGCAGCGAGGACTTGCCCGCGTTGGTGTATCCGGCGATGGCCACGGCGGGGACCTCGCGCTGCAGGCGTCGCGCCCGCTTGGTCTCGCGGGCGGTGGTCATCTCGCCGATCTGGCGGCGTAGCTTGGCCATCCGCTCGCGGATCCGGCGGCGGTCCAGCTCGATCTTGGTCTCACCGGGACCGCGACCGCCCATGCCGACGCCGCCCGCGGCGCGCCCGCCGACCTGGCGGGACAGGTTGCCACCCCAGCCTCGCAGGCGCGGCAGGAGGTAGTTGAGCTGCGCGAGCTCGACCTGGGCCTTGCCCTCGCGGCTCTTGGCGTGCTGGGCGAAGATGTCGAGGATCAGCATGGTCCGGTCGATGACCTTGACCTTGACCGTCTCCTCGAGCTGACGGAGCTGGCCGGGACTCAGCTCACCGTCGCACACCACGGTGTCGGCACCGGTGGCGGAGACGATGTCGGCGAGCTCCTGCGCCTTGCCCGAACCGATGTAGGTCGCCGTGTCGGGCTTCTGGCGGCGCTGGATCAGCCCCTCCAGCACCTGTGAACCCGCGGTCTCGGCGAGGAGCTTGAGCTCCAGGAGGGAGTTCTCGGCGTCGATCGCCGTACCGGAGGTCCAGACACCGACCAGGACGACCCGCTCAAGTCGCAGCTGGCGGTATTCGACCTCGGTGACGTCTTCCAGCTCCGTGGAGAGGCCCGCCACCCGGCGGAGCGCCTGGCGCTCGGCCAGATCCATCTCACCGGTGTCGAGCAGGTCGTCGAATCGATCGATGTCCATGTCCAGCGGCTCACGAGTGTCTATGTCGTCGCTCCATTCAGATGGTGGGTCCGTATGCGTTCTTCTCATATGAGTGAACGCCCGAACACCCCGGGTCTCTTCCCCTCGATGGTGCCATGGGAACCGCTCCGTCATCACCTGGTTATCACCGCTCCGCCCCCCGACCGGCGCGGTGTCGGTGTCGGGTTCAGGAGAGCAGGACCCGGGCGTCGCCGGAGCCGGTCTTCAGCGTGATCTTGTGCGGCGCCGAGGGGTCCCTGACGACCTCCACGGTCTCGTCGCCGGAGCCGGTCTCGGTGGTCACGTCGTAGCCGCCCTTGGGAAGGTACGCGGCCACGTCGCCGGAACCGGTCTTGATCTCCACCCTGTCGGGCATGACCGCGAACCTCGCCTCGACCTCGCCGGAGCCGGTGTCGGCGGTGAACTGCTTGGAACCCAGGTTTCCCGCCTCGATGTCGCCGGAGCCGCTCTCGGCGCTCACCCCCCCGGTCAGCCCACGCAGCGTGATGGTCCCGGAACCGGTGTCGAGCTTGGCCGTCAGACCTGGCGGGATCTCGACCTTGTAGTCGACCGAGCAGCTCATCCCGTCGCAGCGGTGCCGCAGGGTGAGCGTGCCGCCGTCCACCGGATGCTCGGTGGTGGGCTTGTCGCCGCCGCGCCAGTGGATGGTCTCGGTCACGTGGACGGCCTGCCGGTCCGACTCGGTGACCACGATGTCGCCCGAGCCCGTGGCGACGTCCAGGGCCGTCACCCTGCCGGTGACGTCGTAGGAGACGACGTCCTGCTGCCGGTCACGGAAGTCCAGGGCGAACTCGCACCCCGAGAGCATGAAAACCGCCCCCAACAGCCCACCGGCGACGAGCGTGTTCCTCTTCATGCGCTCAATCCTCGACTTCCCGGGAAGTCTCCGCTTCCCATTCGCGACTTGTCCGTCCTCTCCCTCTACCGGGAGGCGCTGATCCAACTGTCTCCCAGTACATCCCCCGGATCATCGGGGAATTCCCCGAGCGACCCCTGAGGAGGACCCTGCCTTTGACCGAGAACCGGCCGTCAAGTAGCGTCTATTCCACAATTCAGAAGTGGTTTTCCATGATACGGAAAGAGGGCTCATGGACGGTGTTGAGATCAGTGGCCCCGGTCAGGACCGCTTTGACGAGATCCTCACGCCGGAGGCACTGGCCTTCGTGGCCACCCTCCAGCGCGAGTTCAACGACCGGCGTCTGGAGCTGCTCCAGGCCCGCCAGGACCGTCAGGCGGAGCTGTCGGCGGGCGGCACCCTCGACTTCCTGCCCGAGACCAGGCACGTGCGCGAGTCCGAGTGGCACGTCGCCCCGCCCGCGCCCGGCCTGGAGGACCGCCGCGTGGAGATCACCGGCCCGGTCGACCGGAAGATGACGATCAACGCGCTGAACTCCGGCGCCAAGGTCTGGCTGGCCGACTTCGAAGACGCCAACGCTCCCACCTGGGAGAACACCGTCAACGGCCAGCTCAACCTCCGCGACGCGCTCGACCGGACCATCGACTTCTCCGCCGGGGAGAAGAGCTACGCCCTCAAGCCCGACTCCGAGCTGGCCACCATCGTGGTCCGCCCTCGTGGATGGCACCTGGACGAGAAGCACCTCACCCTCGACGGGGTGCCGTTCTCCGCCTCCCTCGTCGACTTCGGGCTCTACTTCTTCCACTCGGCGCAGCGGCAGATCGCCAAGGGCAAGGGCCCCTACTTCTACCTGCCGAAGATGGAGTCACACCTGGAGGCCCGCCTCTGGAACGACGTCTTCGTCAGGGCCCAGGAACTGCTCGACATCACCCAGGGCACGATCCGGGCGACGGTGCTCATCGAGACCTACCCGGCCGCGTTCGAGATGGAGGAGATCCTCTATGAGCTCCGCGACCACTCCGCCGGCCTCAACGCGGGCCGCTGGGACTACCTCTTCAGCGTGATCAAGAAGTTCCGCACCCGCGGCCGCGAGTTCCTGCTGCCCGAGCGGAACGCGGTGACGATGACCGCCCCGTTCATGCGCGCCTACACCGAACTCCTGGTCAGCACCTGCCACCGGCGCGGGGCCCACGCCATCGGCGGGATGGCCGCGTTCATCCCCTCCCGCCGCGACCCCGAGGTCAACAAGATCGCTCTGGAGAAGGTCACCGCCGACAAGACCCGCGAGTCCGGCGACGGCTTCGACGGTTCGTGGGTCGCCCACCCCGACCTGGTGCCGATCTGCCGCGACGTCTTCGACGCCGTCCTCGGGTCGCGGCCGAACCAGCTCGACCGCCTGCGCGAGGATGTCTCCGTCTCCGCCGCCGACCTGCTCGCGGTCGCCCAGACTCCCGGCGACATCACCGAGGCGGGGCTGCGCAACAACGTGGACGTGGCACTGCGCTACCTGGCCGCCTGGATGGGCGGGCTGGGCGCGGTCGCGATCCACAACCTGATGGAGGACGCGGCGACCGCCGAGATCTCCCGCTCCCAGATCTGGCAGTGGATCCACAACGACATCAAGCTCGCCGACACCGGCGCCGTGGTGACCAGGGAACTGGTCGAGCAGATCATCGACGAGGAGCTCGCCAAGATCAAGGAAGAGCCCGGATACGACGAGGCCCTTTACGACCAGGCGACCGCGCTGTTCAAGGAGGTCGCCCTGGACGACGACTTCGCGGAGTTCCTTACTCTCCCTGCCTATGCGCGTATGCCATGACATGACCGGCCCGACGGTGAGGAATCCTCATCCCCTGACGAGGATTCCTCACTCCAGGCGGTCACCGGCGGCGGATGCGGAGGCCGAGCCGAGTGGATACTTTGCGTGCATGAGTGATGACAGGAACGGCGAGGAAGCCGGTCGGGGCGACTACGGGTCGCTGCTCGACGCCGTCAAGCGCGAGATCACCGGCAGCCGGGGGCGGGTGGCCCTGCTCACCACCGATGCCGAACTGATCCGGCAGTACTGGCGGATCGGCCGCCACATCCTCGAACGGCAGACGGACGATGACTGGGGCAGGAAGGCGGTGCCCCGGCTCTCGATCGACCTGCGCGGCGCGTTCCCCGAGGCCATGGGCTACTCGCGGACCAACCTCCTCTACATGAGGGCATTCGCGGCGGCCTGGCCGGACTCCGTCCCGCAGACCGGGCGGCCGATCCCGTGGGGCCACCACATCGTCCTGCTGGACATGCTGGACAGCCGGACGACGAGGGAGTTCTACGCGCGCAAGACCGCGGACGAGGGGTGGGCCAGGGGCGTCCTGATCACGATGATCAAAGGTCGGCTCCACCTCCGTATCCGTCACTCCCCGCCAGGCCCCGCCCGTATCTCGCCGGTCCCCGACTGCCGGTCCGCCCAGCGGGAGTTCGCCGGCCTGCTGGACGAGGGCCCCAGGCACGGCAGGAACGCCGGCGCCCCCGCACTGAGCGAGAATGCGAGATGAGGGTTATGTCGTTAATCGGCCGATGCAGGCCGGTGGGCGACGGCGACGGCATCCCCGTCGTCGCCGGACCCTCGGTCACATCGCAGGAGGAACGATGTCGACGAAGACGCTGGACGAGTCGGCCCGCAGGTTCGAGGAGCTCCTCGGCCCCGGGTCGGTGATCACCGACCCCGTGCGGCTGCGCACCTACGAATGTGACGGGCTGACCCACCACCGGGCCACTCCCGGCGTCGTGGTGCTTCCGGAGAGCGCCGAGCAGATCGCGGCCGTGGTGAGGATCTGCAACGAGTACGGCCTGCCGTTCGTGGCCAGGGGCGCCGGGACGGGTCTGTCCGGCGGGGCCCTGCCGAGGACCGACGGGGTGCTGGTGGTGACCTCGAAGATGCGGCGGATCCTCTCCGTCGACGTGCCGAACCGGCGGGCGACCGTGGAGCCGGGAGTCACCAATCTGGCGATCACCGAGGCCGTCCGCGACCTGGGCTACTACTACGCGCCCGACCCCTCCAGCCAGCAGGTCTGCACGATCGGTGGCAACGTGGCGGAGAACTCGGGCGGCGCGCACTGCCTGAAGTACGGCTTCACGGTCAACCACGTGATCGGCCTGGAGATCGTCACCCCCGACGGTGACATCGTCGAACTCGCCGACGTCGACTCCGGCTACGACCTGCTGGGCACGTTCGTCGGCTCGGAGGGCACGCTCGGCATCGCGACCAAGGTCGTCGTACGGCTGAGCCGGCTTCCGGAGGCCGTGACGACGCTGCTGGCGGCGTTCGAGGACATCGAGCGGGGCGGGCGGGCGGTCTCGGCGATCATCGGCGGCGGCATCGTACCGGCCGCGATCGAGATGATGGACGCCCTGGCCGTCGAGGCGGCCGAGGCGGCCGTGGCGTGCGCCTACCCCGAAGGGGCCGGCGCGGTGCTCATCGTGGAGCTGGACGGTCCGGCCGAGGAGGTCGCGCACCAGTTCGGCGAGGTGACGCGGATCTGCCGGGAGAACGGCGCGTTCGAGATACGGGTCGCCGACGACCCGGTGGAGCGGGCGGCCATCTGGCGGGGCCGCAAGTCGGCGTTCGCCGCGGTGGGCCGGATCAGCCCCGCCTACATCGTCCAGGACGGCGTCGTACCGCGGACCGCGCTGCCCGAGGTGCTGGCGAGGATCGACGGGCTCTCCCGCGAGTACGGGATCAGGGTCGCGAACGTCTTCCACGCCGGTGACGGCAACCTGCACCCACTGGTGCTGTTCGACGACGCGGAGCCGGGCGCGGGCGAGCGGGCGGAGATCGTCTCGGGAAGGATCCTCGACCTGTGCATCGAGCACGGCGGTTCCATCACCGGTGAGCACGGCGTCGGAGTGGACAAATCCCGATATATGCCAAAAATGTTCTCCAACGACGACCTCGACACCATGCAGCTGGTGCGCTGCGCCTTCGACCCCCGCGGCCTGTCGAACCCGGGCAAGATCTTCCCGACCCCGCGGCTGTGCGGCGAGGTCCCCGGGGTCCGCAAGGGCGTGCACCCGCTGGTCGAGTCCGGACAGGCGGAGCACTTCTGATGGAGGCACTGCACGAGACGGGTGTGACAGTCCGCCCGGCGACCCCCGGCGAGACGGTAGGTGGAGTCCTCCCCCGCTGGGTGGCCCTGCCCGAGAGCACCGATGAGGTCGCCGCGCTGATGCGTGTCTCGGCCGCGCACGACCTGGCCGTGGTCCCGACAGGAGACGGCACGAAGCTCGGCTGGGGAAATCCCCCCGAGCGGTGCGACCTGCTGATCGACACCCGCCGCCTGCTCCTCGGCAACGGATCGACGGTCGAGCACTCCGCCGGCGACCTCGTGGCGCGGGTCAGCGCCGGGCTTCCCCTCGACGTCCTCGACTCCACGCTCTCGCGGTTCGGGCAGGAACTGGCCCTGGACGGCGCCCCGCGCGCCGGCACGGTCGGCGGCACGCTCGCCACCGCGGTCGCCGGTCCCCGCAGGTTCCGCTACGGCACCGCCCGCGACCTGCTGATCGGCATCACGGTCGTGCTGGCCGACGGCACGACCGCCTCCTCGGGCGGCAACGTCGTCAAGAACGTCGCGGGCTACGACCTGGGCAAGCTCTTCACCGGCTCGTACGGCACGCTCGGCGTCATCACGGAGGCCACCTTCCGTCTCCACCCGATCCCGGCCGACCGCCGCTGGATCACCGTGGAGCCGGCTTCCCGGGCCGGAGCCGGCCACGGAACGGCCGCGCTGGTCACCGAGCTCGCGGCCGCCCTGGCCGAGCCGAGCGCGATCGAGCTGGACTGGCCGGACCACCCGCTGGGCGCGCCCACCGTGTCCGCGCTCGTCGAGGGGGTGGCGGCCGGCGCCCGGGCGGAGGCCGTGCGCCGGCTCATGGACGGGTACGGGAGCGCGCTGATCACCATGGAGGCGCCCGCCTGGTGGGCGGTACCGCCCGGTGCGGACCTGTTGCTGGAGTTGCGGGTCCCGCCCGCCGCCGCGCACCTGGCGCTGCGGGCGGTCGCCGCGCGCGGGCTGCCCGCGCGGGTGCGCGGTTCGGTCGCCTCGGCGGTCCTGCGGGTCGCCCTGCCCGCGGACGTCGACGAGGCGGCCTTCGCCGGGTTCGTGACGGGCCTGCGCGACGACCTCCGCGAGCTCGGCGGCGGGCTGACCGTGCTCACCGCGCCCGCCGAGATCGCCCGCGGGGTGGATCGCTGGGGCCCGTCGGGCGCGCTGCCGCTGATGCGGCGGATCAAGGAACGGTTCGACCCCGACCGGAGGATGTCCCCCGGCCGGTTCGCGGGAGGGATCTGACATGGACCCTAAGCTGATCAACGACTGTGTGCACTGTGGCTTCTGCCTGCCCACCTGCCCGACGTACGTCCTGTGGGGCGAGGAGATGGACTCCCCGCGCGGCCGGATCCACCTGATGAAGCAGCACGTCGAGGGCACACCGCTGACACCGGAGATGGCCGGGCACTTCGACGCGTGCCTGGGCTGCATGGCGTGCGTGTCCGCCTGCCCGTCCGGGGTGAGGTACGACCGGCTGATCGAGCAGACCCGCGCCGAGGTGGAGCGGGTACACGAGCGGAAGCCCGACGACCGGGCGCTGCGGGCACTGGTCTTCCAGTTGTTCCCCTATCCCCGGCGACTGCGGGCGATGCGGCTGCCACTGCGGCTCAGTGCCGGACTGCGCCGCGCGATCGCCCCGAGGCTGGAGCGGATCAACCCGTCCCTGGCCGCGATGGCCGACCTCGCTCCTCCAGCCGCCGCCAGGGAGGAGTTGCCGCGCGTGCTCCCGGCGCGGGGTCCGCGCAGGGCGACGGTCGGGATGCTCACCGGTTGCGTGCAGGGCGAGTTCTTCCCGCAGGTGAACGCGGCCACGGCCCGGGTGCTCGCGATGGAGGGCTGCGACGTGGTGATCCCGCCGTCGCAGGGCTGCTGCGGGGCGTTGTCACTGCACTCGGGCCAGGAGAGGCAGGCCCTGCGATTCGCGAAGCGGACGATCTCCGTCTTCGAGCGGGCGGGCGTCGACACGATCGTGGTCAACGCCGCCGGCTGCGGATCGACGATGAAGGACTACGCGGAGATCCTCGAATCCGAGGAAGGCGAGTGGGCCGACAGAGCAAGGGCGATCAGAGTCGTCGATCTGGCCGAGTATCTCGTCGCGCTCGGGCCGGTGGCCGAACGACACCCGCTGCCGCTCACCGTGGCCTACCACGACGCCTGCCACCTGGCCCACGCGCAGGGGATAAGGTCCGAACC
The DNA here is from genome assembly GCF_040298085.1 of Streptosporangium sp. NPDC001681. Lineage (NCBI taxonomy): Bacteria > Bacillati > Actinomycetota > Actinomycetes > Streptosporangiales > Streptosporangiaceae > Streptosporangium > Streptosporangium sp. NPDC001681. The sequence continues at coordinate 63,413 of NZ_JBEOZN010000046.1, forward strand.
CCGCAGGCTCCTGGAAGGCGTGCCCGGCCTGGTAGTGAGGGAGATCGCCGAGTCGGCGATCTGCTGCGGCTCCGCGGGAACCTACAACCTGTTCCAGCCCCAGGCCGCCAAGGATCTCGGTGACCGCAAGGCGGAGCGGGTGCTGGCCACCGGCGCCGACCTGCTGGTCTCGGCCAATCCCGGCTGCACCATGCAGATCGCCTCGGCGATCCGCCGCCGGGGGGACACGCCCATCCCCGTGGCGCACACCGCCCAGGTCCTCGACGCCTCGCTGCGCGGGCTCACGGAGGTGCCGTGAACGAGCCGTCCGGCGGCCATGGGGCACCTAAGGATCCGGGGTCACCCGGCAAGGAGGTCAGATGAGCGCCGTGCAGTCGGTCGACCGGGCACTGGACGTGCTGGAGGCGCTGGCCGAGCAGGGCGGGGAGGCGGGGCTCTCCGAGATCGCGGCCAGGACCGGCCTGCCCTACGGGACGATCCACCGGCTGCTGCGCACGCTGCTCGCACGGGGCTACGTGCGCCAGGAGTCCGACCGCCGCTACGCCCTGGGCGGCGCGCTGGTACGGCTCGGCGGGGTGGCCGAGCGCATGGTCGGCGTATGGGCGCAGCCCCACCTGACGAAGATGGTCGAGCTGTGGGGCGAGACGGCCAATCTGGCGGTGCTGGAGGGGGACTTCGTGGTCTACGTCGCCCAGGTGCTCTCGCCGCGGCGGCTGCGGATGTTCGCCGAGGTCGGCAAGCGGGTGCTGCCGCACAGCACGGCGGTGGGAAAGGTGCTGATGGCCGACCGTCCGGACACCGAGGTGGCGTCGCTGGTCAGGCGCACCGGCATGCCCCGGCGGACCGCCAACACGATCACCGACCTGCAGGGGATGCTCACCGAGCTCGAGCGGGTGCGCGAGCACGGGTACGCGATGGACCTGGGCGAGGAGGAGATCGGCGTGCACTGCCTGGCGGTGGGCGTACACGACGGGGCGCGGACCGTCGCCGCGCTGTCGGTCTCCGGGCCCGCCGAGCGAATCTCCGCGCTCGACCGGCGGGACCTCACCGAGGGGATGCGCAGGATCGCGCGCGACTTCGGCGCCGAGCTGGGTCCGGCCACTTCCACCAAGGCGGACGGCACGGCGTGAACCGGTCACCCGTGACGGTTCCGGCCACCGGGGTCGGCGGCCGGGAGGGGTGATGTTGAGGTTGCCGCCCTGCGGCACCGGGACCACGCTGACCTGCCCCTTCTGGATGGCCTGCCAGAGCACGGCGCCCTGCGGGCCGAGGACTTCGACAAGGTCCTTGATCGATTCGATCTCGGTGCGGACCTTGGCGTTGCGCCGAGTCTGCGCGACGTTCTCCGCCTTGGCCGCCTGCTCCGAGGCCAGGGCGTTGACCAGGGCCTCCGGCGGCTCGGGCTGCTGGATGGTCAGGGAGATGTCACCGCACTGCCCGCGTAGTTCTGGTTGCGGAAGTAGTCGCCCCCCGCCGCCCCCTTGATGAACTCCCCGGCGAGCCGGCCGACCCGCGCCTCCCACGCCTGCTTCACCTTCGGGTCGTTGAACAGCCCCCGCCACTCGAACTCCTGCGAGGCGGCGTCCATGGCCCGGTCCAGCGGCACCCGCATGTAGATGTTGAGCGTCCGCCGCCAGCCGTCGGACGCCCCCCAAGGGAGACATGTCCATCTATGGAACCCGATGGAGGCGGTCGGCGGAGTAGGTAGTGAGAGTGCGTACGCGCTCCGGAAGGATTCCCTCTTGATGACGACTGGACGAAACAGGTGGTGACACTGGGTCTCCCCCAACGGACCGGGGCGTTCCCGCTGTCCCCGCCCACCGACGACGCGACCGACGCGACGCTGATCGGGGAGTCCCTGACGGACCCCGACAGGTTCGCCGGGCTCTTCGACCGGCACGCCGACGAGATCCACCGGTACGTGGCGCGGCGGCTGGACGACGTGACCACGGCCGACGACATGACGGCCGAGACGTTCCTCGTAGCCTTCCGCAAGCGGGCCCGGTACGACCTCGGCCGCGCCGACGCCAGACCCTGGCTGTACGGGATCGCCTCCAACCTGATCTCCGGCCACCGCAGGTCGGAGACCCGCAGGTTGAAGACGCTCGCCCGGCAGGTTCCCGAGCCCGCGGCCGAATTCGAGGACCGCAGCGCCGAGCGCGTCACCGCCGACCGGCTCAGACCCGCCCTCGCCGCCGCGCTGGCCGGGCTCGGCTCCGCGGAGCGGGACCTGCTCCTGCTGGTGGCCTGGGCCGACCTGACCTACGAGGAGGCCGCGCAGGCGCTCGGCATCCCGATCGGGACCGTCAGGTCCCGCCTCTCTCGCACCCGGACCAAGATCCGCCGCTCCCTGGAGTCACACAGATGAACAAGGACGAGATCGAGCTGGTGGCCGCCATCCGGCCTGAGGCACCCCCGTACGCCGACGAGGCTAGGCAGGCGGCCAGGCGGGGGCTGGCCGCGGCCGCCGCGCCGCGGGCACGGGGACGGAACCCGCTGCGGAACGGGCCGCGGTGGCGCGGGCCGTACGCGATGGCGCTGGCCGGGGCGCTCGCGGTGGCGGTGGGGGCGACCGCGATCACCCTGGCGCGGGCTCCGGGCGGCGGCCCCTCCGGAGACGTCGAGGAGGTCGTGGTGACGATGCCCAAGATCGTCGCCGTCTCGGCGAGCGAGGTACTGGACAGGGCGGCGCGAGCGGCCGTGCAGAGGGACCTCGCCCCGCGTGACGACCAGTTCGTCAAGGTCGAGTCGGAGACGATGTACGGCTCCTTCGGCGGCGTGGCAACGAACGCGGAGACGGGTGAGGTCGGCGAGGAGACCCGCTACCTCTACCGGACCAGGCGGGCCATCTGGCTGTCCGCCGACGGGACGAGGAACGGCGTGCTGCGGATCGAACACCTGGAGCCCAGGGCCTACCCGGGCTGGCCGATCCCCGAGACGGCGTACAAGGAGTCCGGAGTCGAGACGATGCCGCTGGTGAACTGCGGGAAGATCCCCGAGTACATGCGCACCGACCACGCGGCGCTCAGGAGGCTCCCCACGGACGCCGACGGGATGCGCGCCCACCTCTACACCGGCGACCGGGGCGGCAACTCCAAGGACGAGGCGGCCTTCACCGCGGCGGGCGACATGCTCAGGGAGACCTACATGCCCCCGGCGCAGCGGGCGGCGCTGTTCAAGGCGGTGGGCACCATCCCCGGGGTCGACGTCACCGAGCGGGCCGAGGACGCGGCGGGACGCGAGGGGATCGGCGTCGGCAGGGTCGGCCTCGACGGCGTCAGGCAGGATCTGATCTTCGACGCGAAGACGTACGATCTGCTCGGCGAGCGCGGGATCGTGGTCGACGAGAAGGCCGCCAAGTCCCCCAGAGGCAGCCTGGTCGCCTCGACCGCCCAGCTCTCGGTCACGGTGGCCGACGAGGCTCCCGAGGTGGAGGTCGGGGACGCGGACCGCTGCGGCTGACAGCCGCTCCTGCCTGCCCCCCGCCCGCCGCGGCGCCGTGGACCCGACTTCGCGGACGGGGAGCCCCGGCCACGGCCGATCAGCTGTGGACGCGGTGGACGGGTGATCCGTCGGCCGCGCAGGTGACCTCGACCTTGACCTCGGTCTCCTCGGACTCGAACTCGACGCGGGCCCGGTCGGCGGGTCCACGCTCGACGTCGTCGGTCTGGAATCCCTGGGCCGGGCTCCACGACCGGAGGGTGACCAGGCCGTCCTTACAGCGGGCGATGACCCTGCCGCCCGCCGTGGTGATCACCCGGCTCTCGCCGGGCTCCGCGGCGGGCGCGGCGGTGGTGGGGACGGTAACGGTCGGCTGGGGAGCGGACTCGGCGACGGTCGATTCGGAAGCGGACTCGGCGGGATCCGAGGTGACCCCGGCCGTGGGAGCGGACGTGGGAGGACCGCCGGGAAGGGACGAGGCCAGGGCGAGCGCCTCGTCGACCTCGGCGGCGGAGAGCGGCTGGAGCCCGGTGTCCGTCAGCGGCTCGCTGAGACGGTCGATCACCGCCACACCCACTCCGATCGCGAGGAGTCCGGTGACCAGCCAACCGGCCACGACCAGGGGAAGACGCTTGCGCATGCGTTCACTGTGCCACCTGAAACGATAAGACAAGGTTAAGGGGCCGATAACCCGCTTTTGAGGTGGTGTGGAAGAAGGCTAACGTGGCGGCAAATGTCGAACGTACTGCTCATCGAGGACGACGCCGCGATCCGTACCTCCCTCACCCGGGGCCTGCGCGACCGCGGTCACGCCGTGTCGTCCGCTCCCACCGCTCTCGACGGCCTCCGGCTGGCCGTTGAGGAGCGCCCCGACCTGGTGGTACTCGATCTCGGCCTGCCCGACATGGATGGGCTTGACCTCCTTCGGATGCTCCGGGCGGTGAGCCGGGTCCCGGTGATCGTGGCGACCGCTCGGGACGGGGACGCGGAGATGGTCAGGTTGCTGGACGCGGGCGCCGACGACTACGTGGTCAAGCCGTTCAGCGCGACCCAGCTCGACGCCCGGATCCGGGCGGTGCTCCGGCGGGTGGCCGGCGAGAACCGCGCCGACAGCTCGGTCACCGTCGGGGGCCTGCGGATCGACCCGCGTACCCGGGAGGCGACCCTGGACGGGACGCCGCTGGATCTGAGCCCACGGGAGTTCGACCTGCTCCACTACCTGGCCGCCCGCCCCGGCGAGGTGGTCACCAAGCGGGAACTGCTCACCCACGTCTGGCAGATCCCCTACGGCGGAGCCGACAAAACCGTGGACGTCCACCTGTCGTGGCTCCGCCGCAAGCTGGGCGAGACCTCGCAGGAGCCCCGCTACCTGCAGACCGTCCGGGGTGTCGGCGTGCGACTGGCCGCCCCGGCATGAGGCGCTGGCTGACCCTGCTGGTCGCGGCGACCACCTCCCTGGTACTGATCGCGCTGATGGTCCCGCTGGCGCTCCTGGTCCGCACGGTGGCGGTGAGCGGGGCGGTCAGCGAGGCCGAGAGCGAGGCCGAGTCGGTGGCCGTCGCGGTCGGCGCCGTGGACGCCGAGACCCTGCGGCTCACCACGGAACAGACCTCGCACCCGGTCACCGTCTTCCTCCCCGACGGCCAGGTGATCGGTGCCCCCGCCCCGCGCTCCACCGCCGTGGAGCTGGCCTTCCTCGGTCGCAGCGTCACCGCCGCCGCCCCCGGCGGGAGGGAGATCCTGGTCTCGGTCCAGGGGGCGCCCGGGGGCACCGCGGTGGTCCGGGTGTTCCTGGACGACGACCGGCTGACCAGGGGGGTGCCCCAGGTCTGGGCCGGGCTGGCGGCGCTCGGCCTGGCCCTGGTCGGGCTGGGCGTGCTGGTCGGTGACCGGCTGGCCCGTGCGGTGATCAGGCCGATCACCGCGCTGGCGGGGGTCTCGCACCGGCTCGCCGCGGGCGACCTGTCCGCCAGAACCGTGCCCGACGGCCCCGTCGAGGTGCACGCGGTCGGTCTCGCCCTCAACCACCTGGCCGAGCGCATCACCGGCCTGCTGGCGGAGGAGCGGGAGAGCGCCGCCGACCTGTCACACCGGCTGCGCACCCCGCTGACCGGGCTGAGGCTGGAGGCCGAGTCCCTGACCGACCCGGAGGAGTCGGCCAGGATCGAGGCCCGGGTGGACGCCCTGGAACGCGCCGTCACCTCGGTGATCAACGAGGCCAGACGGCGGGTGCGGGACCGGGCCGAGTGCGACGCGGCGGCGGTGACCGCGGCCCGGGTCGCGTTCTGGTCGGTGCTCGCCGAGGATCAGGCGCGGCACTTCACCCTCGATCTGGCTCCCGGCCCGTTGCCGGTCGCCGTCCCCGCGGACGAGCTGGCCGCCTGCGTGGACGCGCTGCTCGGCAACGTGTTCGCGCACACGCCCGAGGGGGTCTCGTTCTCCGTACGGT